>JAAOXY010000021.1 GCA_018221065.1 Candidatus Aenigmatarchaeota archaeon
AAGAAATGGTGGACCGATCGGGATTTGAACCCGAGGCCTCCTGCTATTTTGAAAACTTTCCTTGAATTTCTCGCCACTTCATATTAAGCTTCTTCATACACCAATGAACAGCTTTGTGGCACTTAAAACAAACCCTGATATATTTGTCAGGATTTTTCATCTCTTTTTGTAAGGCACCTAAACTCATATCACTAAAAAGCTTATGAGTCTTGCCATCTTTTCTGTGACATGTCAATCTTTCATTATATCCACAAAAGTGACATTTGTCACCTAGCTTTTTTTTCAAAAAATCTCCTTTCTTCATTCTCATCTTTTTGTTTGATTTTCTTTTGACTTGAAGATTTCTTTCTTTCCGTTCTTTTTCTGTCAACAATTTTTTTGTTCTTGTTGGGAGACCTTCTTTTTTGCGTTGATACCACGCATGTTTGTATTCTTTTAGAACCCTCGTATCCTTAAATGGCATATCAAAGAGATATGCTGGGTTCTATTTAAAGTTTTTTGCAAAGCAGGCGATCTTCCGGACTGATCTATCGGCCCATTGGATATAAGTATAATATTATAGAATTTAAAGCTTTGTGTAAAAAAGAAAAATAAGATATGGGCGATAAATAAGCCCATCGAAATCTATGGTTTCTGTAAGATAATTTCTATTGAAGAAACATTAAGTTTCTCTCCACTTTCTCCACTAACTTGCTCTGTGCCAATTGTAACATTTCCTATTGAAGCATCTCTGACGAATTTATTTTTTACAATTTCAGCAACATCAACAGCGTGCGAAATTGCTCTTCCTCTTGCTCTCAAGATTACATCTGATTGTCCGTCGTTAAACTGTGTTACGCAAGCTAATACGTAACTCATCGCTGGTTTCTTTCCAATGAATACTACATTGCTATCTGCATTTTCTGTCATCACTATCTCCCTCCGTTACAGATTATCATATCAACAATTACAAGCTGCATTACAACCATTTGTCACTGTGTTACTATCTTCTGTTGTATTAGTGCTTCTTCCAGTACTTACACAATAACTTAATATTCCTGGATGATTAGCATCACAATTTACAATAACACTAGCACATTCTTCGTTCCATTCAGCGGTTGTTGTAATAGAAGATGCTGCTGATCCAAATCCACTCATGAATAGAGCAACTATTCCTAATAATACGATTACTGCAATTGCTACTACTACTAAAACGTTTACTGGTAATTCCAAACCTTTCTTCATCTAAAAACCTCCCTAAATCAATATTGATTATGAGTAATATAAAGATTATTCAAACAAATTATTTACCGCAACATTTATCCTTACAATCAGCTTTTGATAATATACCTCTTTGTGCGCATAAATCTGTTAAAGTATTAATATTTTGGAATGAAGAATCACTTATACTAAAATCATCTGGATCTCCACCAATATCACAACCACCAGATATCACAAATAAATTACATTTTTTAGACAGTTCTTCTTCAAGTTTAAGATCTTCTTGACCTTCAGCAAAAAATCCCATAAACATTACTGATACAGCTACTAAAACAACTATTCCTATAATTATAATAACAAGATAGTTCATCGGAAGCGCAATACCTTTCATCTAATCACCTCAACATCCATCAAAGTATGAAGATTGAATATGTTCATCATACATAGCGTTTATTCTTAATACCATATTTATTCTCGAATCTTTAAATTCAAGAGCTTGTTTACCAGTTATATGAAACTCAGTATTTGTAAAAGTATTAATATCAATTTCTGGATCAAGCCACTGTAAAGTTTTAAAACTTCCCAATTCTTTGGTACCTCGTGGCAAACCAGCTCTTATATTATTTAACAAAGTCAATCCACTACAATCCTGATTAGTTTCTCTAACAACACTTTGAGCAATTCGTGCAAATGCAACTTCACCAAATCTTTTCGTTATTTCAGCTTGATTTTGTCCAGAAATTGCTAATTCACCCTTTAACATTATGGTTCGTTGTTTTGTTTCAACAGCTTGAGTTATTGAATATAGGAATATTATTGAAACTACGATTAGCAAAGATCCTACCACAGGTATTGTAATTCCTTTTTTAGCCACGGACATAAAGTATCAATTCTCCTTCATTTTCAGAACCCTGTATCGGTATAATAATTCTCCTCAAAGATATTTTTCTATCTTCATTATCTCTAAATGGTTTACTTGATCCAGCTAATTTATAATAATTATCCTCTATTTTAAAAATAAAGACATAAGGATTATCACCAAACCAATCATCAAAAGTAGTTTTAGATATTGTTCTTAAATTTACTTCAGCAACACCAACATCTATTTCGTCTAACCCACCATTATCTAACGTATAATCATAATTTTCCAAACCTGAAAATATTATATTTTTCGTTGCAACATCTGAATAAGTTGTTTCTAAAAATGATAACATCATTGCCTCATATTTTATAGGTTGGTGTACAGGTGTTAATACTAATGAATAAGTTGCTCCCCAATCAGTTGTTTCTGTTATATTAACAACCCAAAGTACTATACCTCCAGCAACAAAACTTATACCAATTAGTATAAACAGTGCTATTATTTGACCTAATAATTCAGACCCTTTCATACTTCCACCGTCACATTAATTATTACTGGTATTACTTCTCCATTTGCTTTTCTTAATGAAGCTGGGAATAATGTTGAATATGTATTATCACCACTAACACATGTATCTCCTAAATCATATAGTAAATTTCCATTTTCAGATCCTTCTATAATACTATATCTAAAGTTTCTACCAAACAAAATACATGAAGTAGTGCCACCACACCCAGATTTGAGTTCTTCATCACTTAAACTATCTGAATCTAATAATCCTTTAACAGCTTGACCATTTCTTTCTACAACAAGACAATTGGCAGACAACAAAGCATCTGTTAAACTTAGAGTATCTCTGTTTACTTCTGATTCTGTGAAATAAATATAATAATTATTAATTGCAAAAAATATTCCTAATAATATTACAGCTAGATAAGCTGTTGTAAGTATCTTCAAAAACGTTTCACTCATCTCAAATATTCCTTTCATAATAAATCACGCGTATGTATTTTTTTGTTCTTCCGATAAAACAGAATTTTTTTCTGCATCAACAGCTTGAACTCTCCACAAATATTCCCCACTTTCCTTATCTACTAAATAATAATATGTGCCATCATTATTGAATCCTGTATCAAGCGTCATATTATAAATATTGGTATCGCCATCATGTGTAATATTAATACTAATTTGAGTGATGCTTGATGTGTCTTTAGCATCAACCATAAATTGTAATTGTCCCGTCAAAACAACTCCAGCAACTCTAAAATTAGACAATTCGGGAGCTTCTGTATCTGCTGTTATTTTTTTAATTACTTTTAAATTTATTACACATACATCATTAATAATTTCCTTTTCAATAAATAAAGCACTATCTTCTACTGAATTAAATTCTACTTCTATATCTGTTATTTCACAATCATTGCCTAAGAAAGATGATTTTGCAGGTTCAGCATAAAATCCACCCAATCCTTCTTTTGGAGGTCTAACATGAACATAAGCAACCCCATTACTTTCATAAATACGAACTCTATGATTAACACTTAATGGTATTGTAAATTCAACAGTACCATGAGTTGTTGTAGCTACATTAAGGAACGATCTAATTTCTTCTTGTAAAAAACCTGGTTCAGATTCAGCAGCTATTCCCAATAAACCAAATGCAATTCCTCTACCAAAAACGCTTGTAATTAATAGAAGTATAACTATCAAACCACCTATTAGCATTAATGCTTTAACCATAACTGTTGTACCTTTCATTTATCCACCCATTGTAAATGCACAAACTGGTGCATATTCTTGTATAATTTCTGCTGTTAATGGAGCATCTTTCTTACCCAATTCTGATAATGGTGTTACCTTTGGCCATGATAATGTAACATCTCCAACTATTTCAGGAACCATACAAAAATCATCAACACGTTTTCCTACTTTTGCTACACCTTTATTAGTAGTTTTACCAACTTTAGTAGCAACATCACCTTGTTTAGCTACTGTTTTACCTGCTTCTGCACTTTTCTTTGCATGTTTACCCGCTCCGGCTCCAGCAAATGAACTTGCAATATCAATTACATCACAGACATCAGCAGCTTTATAGAAATTCCAATAACCCCATTTTCTTCCTTCGGGTAAATTTGATTCAACAGTAGGCGTCCCTTCTTTTTCAGCTTCTTTTAATGACCATTCCATTATAGTTGTAGTTGTTGCGACTCCGGCAACTTTTAAACATGTTTGTGTAGTAGCTGCAGTACCACTTCCACCAGTAGCAACATCAACTACAGCTGTACTTATTTTACATGTAGCAAAAGATGTAAAGAATATAGCTAAACCTTGTGATAACTTTGGTTCATCATTTCTACCCCAAATATAATCTTTATCAGCATAGCAATAATTTGCTGCATCTCCAACATCACATTTTTCAACATCAACATAAACTGTTCCACCCTTTTTCCAAACTTTAGCAAAACCAAAGCATGGACTAGCTAAATAAAATCTTGGATCTTCTAATGAATATGCTTGGAACGCCAATGTTTGAATAAACGCAGGAATTCTATCTCCCCAACCATATTCTTCTCTCCATATTTTAACATTAAGACTTGAATTCAATAAAAATGAACTTGGTTTATTTTTAGTTAGAATACCAATAGAACCATCATACCAACCACCAGCTTCTGAAGCTTTTTCTAATGCTCTCCGATTACCATACGCACCATATTGAGCAAAAGGATTATATTTTGCTGCTGGGCCTATACCAGCTCTTCCCATATCAACAAAAATAAATCTTGCTAAAGCAGCTTTTCTTCTTTCTGGTGAAAATTTACCCAAATCTTTAGAAATATCATTTAATTTGGGAATCCAACCACTTGTTTCTCTTGGTGCTAATATCCAATCAGTTAATATTTCTTGACCTGCAGGTTCTTCAACTAAATCATCTATCATTTCATCAGCCAAAATAGTTTTATACCTTTTCACAAAAGAAGGTGGAGCAGCTCTTTCTATTCTACTAGCAGGTCCAGTTGCAATTTCTTCATATATATTAGCAGAACCTGCAGCTACTCTATTTGTTTCATAAGATTCGTCTAATAGAATTATTACACCATCAGAATCAAGTGTTGATTCTGGTATTTTTTCTAACTCAGCATCAAATGTAAATGTTATATCAGCTTGTTTATCTGCTGGAACATCACTCCAATGATTAGATTTCATATGAGGAACATCATCAAGAGAAGCTTCTGATAATATTTTAATATTAGAAGTTTCCATGCCATGTTTCATTTTAACTTCTACAAATTTACCATCAACTACAGAGGCTTCTGCTATTTGATTAGAATCGAGAAGTTTTGCATACTCATCTGATCGTGCAGCTACTGTAAATCCTACAGAATTTTGGAAAGGTGTTGCAGTAAATTCTTTTTCATATCTTGTTAAAACACGTTGTAAATCATAATCTGTAAAAGTAGTTTTTGTTATTCTTCTACCATCTTCAGCAGCAACTTCTTGTAAAAGTGGTTCAAATCTATCCCAATTTTTGTCATCTGTAGCTAATTTTCTAGCAGTTGAAGGATTTTCTTGCGCCCATTGCCTAAATTGTTTCTGTGCTATAAAGTTATCAGTGGGTGTTCTATAATATAAATTATCATAATATTTATGGAATGATTGCCTTGCTGGATCAAATTTAGTTTTAGCAGCTCCTACAACACCACTGCCAATAACAGTATCAGTAAAGAATTTTCTAGTTTTAAATTGAGCTCCTCTTGTTTTCTGTGCAAAGGTTTCAACCCAACCAAATTCTTCAGGTATATAAAATTTAGAATCAAAAAGTTTAGCTTCGTCACCAACTCCTAAATTATTTCTAACAGCTCTCATCATTTCCCTATTTTCTGTTTTAACAACATAAACATCAGCCTCAAAAACTTTCTGTGTTTTGGGATCTCTGACAAGTTTTGTTGTTCTTGTCTCATCTATTATTCCAACTCTTTGAAAAGCTTCAATTTCACTTAAACCTTCTGCTCTTCTTAACTCAGCTATTTCATCTGAAAGATCCTTGTAATCTCCGAATCTAAATAATTTATGAGTTCCCGAATCATCTACAAATGATTTAGCTTGTCTACGTCCTGTCGCAACAAGAATGTCATCCCACCAATCTGCAAGTAATTTTAATTTAGCAAGTGTGTTTGCTTTAAGATAGCTTTTAGAAAAAACTGAACTTAATCCAAGTTTATTAATTTTATAACCAAGTTTAACTAATGAAGGACCATATCTTATTACAGCATAAGCAAATACAGCATTTACAGCTCCACCACTCCAAGGATAACCTTCATCCCACATTTGAAAAAATCCAGAAGCTTTTGGAAATTCTTCATGAACTATAATATAAGTTGGTAAGTGTGCAGCCCAAGCACCACCAGTAAATTTAAATTCATTAGGTGATTTAATTTCACCAAAAGGAGTAGATATCCTTAATTTATCTGAAAATGCAATATCATCTTCACACAAACGTATAGGTACAGAAGCATAATACTGAGTATCAGTTATTTCTGGTGGTTTGTCTTTAGTCCAAGGTTGAACTCCATCTTCAGCAGCAACTTTATCAACAGCATCTCTTAATTGTTCAGCTGTTATATTTGCCATGTCATCACATTCAGGTGAAGCAAACATATTATTGAAAACTATAACTACCATTATCAATAACACTACTCCTAACGCTACCATTTTTACTTGTTCTAACATAGCCATTTAACCACAATTACAAAAGTCAAAAGGATCGACACCTAACCTACCTGCAACTACTGATATAGTATCTCCAGTATCAGCTGAACAAACTACATCAGTATCACACTCAGGAATATATTTTCTACAACAATTGATAAGATTATTTTCATCTGCAATATCACTTGTTACATCGGTTGATCCTAAAACCATCATCGATACAACTATCAGTACTAAAACACCCAATACTAACAATATCATTACTGTTATTGGTAATCCAGTAGCACCTTTCATATTATCACTTTTCATATTATCACCTTTAAGCCGGACATCCTAAACATTGTTTTTTACAATGTTGATAAACTTGAGTATTCCAAACAGTTGATTTAAAATCTGATTGACACAATTCTGCCAAAGTGAATTCATCATTTTGTATATCTTGAACATCTGATTCAGCACAACCCTTTGCTACCCAAGTTGGACAAAGTCTACTTATAGCAACTTTTATCGATTGGCCTTCAGCAGCAGGTTTAATTATTGTAAAAGCCATCCCAACTAAAACAGCCAAAACAATTAAAATAATTAAAAGCTTTATCATAAAACTTCTCTCTAATTCAAATCCCTTCATAATATCATCTCCTATGCGTTAATTCCCCCACTCAAACCTTGATTTATTCCAGAAACTAAATCTGAAATAGCATTTTCAGTACTTAATAAAACCATTAAAACAACAAGTCCAACTAATAAAACTATTATAACAAAATATGTCCATGCTATTGCACCCTTTTTATTAACAATCATTATTTACACAACTCCCACCGGTTCCACAATCAATATCTTCAAGACAACCACAAAAATAACTATTACTATCTATACTAATGCAAAGTTCACTGCCAGGACAATCATTATTATATTCACATGCAATGTATTCTGCTGAACCTGATCCAAAACCAGTATCAATTTTACCTTCAGATATGAATGTTATACCCCAAGCTAAAACAAATAAGCCTATTAAAACGGCCATTACAACACTTATCTGAACTTCACCTTTCATTTAATCACCACAAAATGTTACAATTGTTCTAAGAGGTTTTAACCAAGGATCTTTATGATCAACATTATCATGAACAAAATTAACAGTCATAATTAATTCTCCTTCACATATTTCATCTACACCACAATCATAATAAATTGAATTTGTACTTTCGTAAGGGTAATATAAATTATCAACATTTATTGTACAATTATCATGCAACTTATCAGGTAATGAATTTGCATTACCTGCAAACCAATCACCTGGTAACAAACCAGAATTCTCACTGCTTGAAAGATATGGATCCAAAATTAATGAACTTTCAACTGGGAATGTTGTTGTTCTCCAATCTCTAAATCCTGTAACAACAGCTTTCATTATATTTTTCGCTGATTTATTTTCTGAAAGTTCATAAACAAACGGATTAAACTTAACAACAGTAACAACATCAGGATTAATATCTTCTAAAATTTCTGGTGAATAGATGTAATCAAACATATTAAAGAATCTAAACAAATCTACTATTGGTAATATATCATCATCAAATGTTTCTGCAAATGTATCCTGTGAACATATCTGAATATTATATTTACAATTCTTCTGACTTGTATCCAAACCACCTAAAGTTATTTTAATTGATCCTCTATCAATACTATCTATACTATTAACTTTAACAGTACCAGTATTATTCGTATAAAATAATCTGATATCACTGTTTAAATAATTTTTATATCTCCAATAGTTTCTTTCTTCTTCATCTGGTTGTGTATAAATACCACTCTTCATTTCAATTGCGCTTTCAGGATAAAATAAAAATTCTTGGTCAATATCACTAATTATATTACAAGTAGAATATTTCATATCATAATCAATTTGAGTATGAGTATAATCATTTTTGAAAAGTGTTGCACCAAAAGCGTCTGCACGATAGTCACCAGCTTTCCAATTCTCAGATTTTTTAGCAGTTTTTTCACCAGGATAACCAGGAAGATTCTTTTCTTTTTTCCAGTAATATTCAAAATTATTCAAATTCAATCCTAACGTAACACCGGTAAAGTCTGATTCTGATTTAGGATCATCTTCTTGCCACCAATCATCAGAATTACTCAAAGTTTTATAAGCAAAATAAGGCGTATCTTCTTCAAAATCTAACTCATCTACATCATCAATATTATCAACTAAATGTAAATCCAAATTTTCTGTATGAATATTAACGTGTGGTTCACTATCAGTCCATTCATTTTTATTACTATCACTTAACACAAACTTATAAACAGTAAGTAAATAATCATCATCCTTATGAATAGGAACATATGCAGATGCAAATAATCTATAATTATTATAAAAGAAACCATTTTCTTCTTCTATGAAATAATCTTCCAACACTCTATCTTCTTCATATGTCTCCCATATATCACTAGTTCTATTAAAGAATACTGCCATTGAATTATAGAAATAATGTGTTGATCCGCCTTCATAATAATCATCTTCTTTTGAGTCATATCGTTCTTCACAATCAACAGTTTTAGTAAACGATGCATCTGAATCAGCATCAGTTTTGATACATTTACTTTCTTCTCTGTAGAATTTTTCAGGTTCAGAAACTTCCATAATGGCAAGCTGTGAATCATAATAATAATTCATTGGTCTTGCATCAAATGGTTCAAAATAACAAACTTCCCTTTCAAAATCAGTACCCACATCCCATTTAAGAGATTCTTCTTCACATTCCGACATAGCATCTAAAACCCATTCTAAATCAAACTGTTCACCTTGAGCTCTAGGAATTTCATCAATAACACAACCATATTGTGAATAATATTCTGGATCAGATTCATAAAGATAAATACAGTTTTTCAATTTTTTACAAAAACTAATTTCTTCTTCACTTTCAACACATGATAAACAACGTATTGCAGGACTCTGAATACCTCTTACTCTTTGTTCTTCTATAGACCATATTTCATCATTAACTGTTAATTGACATCCTACACAATGAGAAAACATAGAACTACTTGTTGTTTCATAATCAACATCTTCAACATCATCACAATATTTACAATTATTATCAAATATGTATGAATCAACACCCGTTGGTATTTTTTCGGCCTTACAATGATAACAATCTCTTACACGTGGACCATCATATGATGTATAAAATTCCATTTCACTTTCAGATAACCCATCATCTGTAGCTAATATCAAACCATCATAACCATAATCTTTCAAAAAAGAATAAGTATATTGATTACCAAGTCCTAGTGGTGGACCACCAGGTGCTTCAAAATCTGCACCAGCCAATGCAATAAATTCTTCAAAATCAGTTCCAACACTTGACATTATTGAAACTATTGCAATCGTCAAAGCTAATACTAGTATTATTACCAACAATGCTGTTCTTAATACTACCATCAAATCAACCTTGCCTAAATTTAACTATAGGATGCACAACTGCAGCTTCTCTTCCTGTCAATTCCTTTGAACTAGCGCTATAATCTTCATCATAACCATATTCTTGATAAAGTTGTACAATAAAACCTAAATACACTTTTATTTTACCTGAATAAAGACCATCAGCTTCTTTAACATAAAATATATTTTTATTATATTCAGATTCTTTTAATGTATCATAATAAATAGCAAATTCCGAACCATCAACATAACAATCCTTATTAGTTATTGTAAGTTTATCTATGTCTGAATAAGATGGTTGACCATTAATAGATAACCCAAGACTATATTTTTTAGTTAAATACGAAGCATGTTTTTCACTTTTATAATCATATTTAGTTTTTCCAGAAGTATCTTTTAATTCAATTACTGTTTGACTTTCGCAATCTTCTGTTTTTCCGCTATGATGCTCAAGATTTAAATGCTGTATATTTCTACCCTCATTTAATTCATATTCATGGTCATCACAAGATCCCCAACAAGAATGTTCTGTAGCTTCAGAACTACACACTCCACCTATTAAATCTTTACTACACTTTTTGTAAGAAACTGCTCCATATCTAATATCAGTCAAAACAGAAGATTTATAAAATTTATCAGGAATATTGGAATAATCTAATTCTCTTAAATTCCATTGCGAATCAAAATCATAATGTAAAGTTGTAACACACTCACTAACTGTTCTACCCGGCCTTGTTCCATAACAAACCATACTTTGAATATTATCATATATTTCTGAAGGTGGATTTTCAACAAATATTGACCAATCTCTAATACCTGCAACAATTATATTTGCAATATGTTCAGCATCCATTGGTTCAGAACCTATATCTATTTCAAATGTTGTTAACCCATCTGATTTAGAATCAAGATCAACAGGACTATCATCAAAAGTTACCAAATAAGAATCATACTCATGTGATGGACCATCAAACCCAAGTTGATCAATTATTTCCGGATGAAGAGAAATTGCAGAATATGAAGTTATAGGTGTTCTTGTTATTCTTTCACTCCATTCAGAATCACTCTTATCAAGTGTTGGAAACATAGATGTCTCAAACATATCTCTTATGCCTGTATAAATTCCTAAAGCATTTTGATTATCTTTATCAACCAACATTGGTTGACTACAAACATAAAAATTAAAATCACAATTATTCTCACCATTACCATCAAAATAAGACATATCAGAAACAGCCATCTTTATGCTTGTACCATTAGGCATTGTATCTGATTCAAATGGTCCACCACGATTAAAGAAAACAATGTCATCAGACATACCACCATCTGATTTTTCAATTTCATAAAGTATCGGTGACAATCCACTCAAATTTCCACAATCACTAAATGTAAATTTCTGATCTTGGAATTTAAAATCTTTATCATATGTATAATCAGGTAAGAAATTTGGTAAATATAGTGTACCATATGATTCACCATCAACAAAATAAGGTTGATCAGCATCTTCCATTGAGAAAAATCCAGCTGCACCTGTTGTACCTTGTGTAGTTTTTGTTGGTTGTCCATCAAAATGACAAAGTTTTTGTTGAATACCTGCATCTTCAACAACTGAATAAATATCTTCTTCTACGCAATAATCAAGAATATCTAACAATTGTTCTTCAAACGTATCCATAAACTCGTCATCATTATAAAGCAAATCCAATGCATCTCTTTCTACATCAGTACCAGTTAAAGCTGGAGAAGTGTATGGATGATTTAGATCAGAAGAATCATAAATAACAGGTGCAAATCTTTCAAAAATAGGACAAACATCATCTCTACCATCATGATATCTTAAACAATCTTTAATTTCATCACAAAGTTTGTAATCTACTTGTTTCTCACACACGGTTGCAGAACTTGCAGGTTCACAATATCTACAAAAAATTTCTTCGTTGTAGTCTGTAGCACTATTACCACAATAAAAATTATTAAGACAAGTTGTAGTATTACATTTATCTGATTCTTTACAGTACCATTGTTCATAATCTGCAAGTTCACCTGTAATACTATCTATAGCAAGTGGATTTGTTTCTGGAGTAAAACATGAATTACAATTTTCACATTTCTCACATTCAGCAATATTTGTTTCTTCATCTAATACACATTCACTGCATTCTGTACAAAAAGAGCAATCACCAAAGACTTGATTTGTTTCAGGATCAATAGACTGATCACATTCTAAACAATCAGCATTATTGCCATCCGCATCAGCAAATTCACAAAAACTACAAAAAGAAGATTCTCCGAAATCATAATATCTTGAACAATCTGTACATCTAATAGCATTTTCACAATTTTCACCTCCGATATAAGTATCAGAAGGAGAATTCTCTGGTTCCAATAAATGAATTGCTTGTATACCATCTTTCCATCTCAGATAATGTATAAACCAATCTCTACTAAGAGCAGTAACATTACAATCTTCACCATTTAAACAAGAATCATCATAAACATAATGATCAACATCAAAAATAAAATTACCTTGCATATATGAACATTTGGAATTCTTATATTGCTCAAAAAGTTCATCTCTTTCTTCTTCTGAAAGAGAAGGATTTTTTATATTACTAGGCGCTACATTGAGAAAACACTCCATACCACCAGAACAAAAAGGCTCCAAATCTAAATTTTCTAAATTACAACACACAGAACCCTCATCTAATCCACATGAAGTAAAAGTAGTAGTCAAATAATCAGTAACTTGTATATCTGTTACATAATAATATCCAGCAACACCAATCAAAGTTATCAGTGAAAGGATAACTATGACTAGAACTATATTGAATTGAACCCCTTTCATAAATAAAATACAGCTAAACCTGTATATAAATTATACAGTTATAGATGCGCATCCAAGATAAGAAGACGTTAAACGTCCTCCAGGAAGATAATACACGATTCCACAGATTATATTTCTAACAAAGCCCGTTTCACCACCAAATATCAAATCTAAGAGCACAGCTATGATAATTATCATTATCATACCTAAAATTATCATATTCAATCTACTCATTGACTCTTCTTCTAATTGTGTTTCCATCATATCACCTTAAAGTAAATCACATATCCATTTCAATGGTCTAAAGCTCAAACCCGCTTTATCTCCCAACCATTGATTCATATTAACCCAAAAATCAGGAGAAACCTTGTCTACTACTGCATCACAAGCAGTTTCACTAAGATTCATAGTAAATACCATTCCTAAAAGTATTACTAACAGTATAAATGCTGTCAATATCAGTATCAAATTAGCAGGTTCTTTGAAAGCTTGACTTACCACATTCTCACCACTCAATATTCTATTAAATCACCAACAAGTTCAGCAGTATCGGCACCAGAATCTAAAAAGAATTGTCCTAGTGTTTTTACAGTTTTAAATAAAATATCCCAAATACTTGCTCCTGCAAGTCCTTCTTTACCTAATCCTAAACTCATTAATAAAAATAATACTATTCCTACGAAAGCTATCATTAGCAAAAATACAACAACTAATTGCATTGTTTCTTTATCCATATTACTCAACTACCTCATAAGGCCAATCCCTACAACACCTATGTGTCTCAGGATTTACACATATATCATTTGATGTATCAGGCCATAAAGATGTATCCAATATACCTGAATCAGGAATATCATATCCAGAATTTAAACATTTTAATGTACGAGTCTTTATTTCACCATCCTCTTCAATTTCAACAGTTCCACAAGCAACACCATTATTCAATGATTTAGCAACATAACATGTTCTACAACATGAATTATCTTCTGCATCAACACATGCATCTTTTTCTCTAATAGTACCTCTAGCACCAGGAACTGTCATTTTAGCATAACTACAATAAAGATCCTCACCACAAGGAGAACCATCATCGTCATCATTAACAGCTATATAGATATCTTCTGGTGAACATGATTGAAGTTGCAACAATGTTCCACTCAAAGAAACACCCACAAGTACAATAACACTTACAAAAGCCAAACCAGCTATCAACCAAAACATTGTTTTTATTTCCATTAACTCATCCTCCAGAACATACTACAACAAGTGGATTATACTCATCATTATCTATGTAAAATGCTACACGAATCATTACTTGATTTGAATCATATGGTCTTAAATCTGAATTTTGTCTAACTAATAACATTCTATTAAGATTTTCAGGATCATCTAAATAATTTGTTACTATGTCATCATCCCAGCAATCATTTGAAAATGTAAATGAAGCTTTACTAGTTGAAACATATACCAAAGATGGTTCGCCATCAATTAAATCATAACCAGCATCTGTAAATGATTCAGCAGTCCAACTATCAATAAACACAGGTTCAAATGCTTCATCAAAAATATCTTCAGGTGTTATATCATTTAATTCATCACTAGTTACATTAATTATAATTGGTGAACACAAAATAACATAATCATTACTTTCATCAGGAATATCACAATAAACTAATTTTGCTTCAGGATCAAAATTATCTAGTATATTTTTTATCTTATCTAAAGCGCTAATTTCTTCGGATAAATAAGAAAATGTTAATAATCCTTCTTCATTTAACAATATTTCATCGTCTTCCTGTTCAATAGATTGAAAATAATTATCAGATATTTGCTGAATCTGAGCTATAAAAACAGCACCACCAATCAAAAGCAATAATGCTGCTATTACAACGTAAATTAATATTTTTTTAACTTGTTCAGCCATTATTACACCTACTATGATTTACTCATTATGGCAATTACAATTGAATGCCAAATCAAATCCTTACCTGATTGTTCTTCTATATCTCTTCTAAAAGCCATTTTAACTTTAACTTCATCTTCACAGACTTTATCTTGACCACAATTAATGTAAAGTGATCTCATTCTATTATTTTCATCAGAACTTTCTAACAAACTATTTAGATTATTGTTCCAAGGAGTCAGATAACTTGAAATATAATATGGATGAACTGATGAAGAAACATCATAAAATGTCCAATATGGTGCAGCCCAATTCATTTCACTACCCTTAGCTTCAAAACCACCCTTTACAGCATTAAACATTTGAGTTGTAGTATATGTCGAATCTCCCAAATCTACAACATATTCACTAAAATAATAAAGATTAACATCATCAAGACTTGATATTTTATCAGCATTATCTGAAAGATCTGAAACATAAAATGGTAATGTTTCAAATTGACCAGTTGGCATCATTCTTACTATATCAAAAATTTCTATAATAGATTCATCAGCTGTAAGTGCTATAGAAGGTCTAGCACACACAAGAAGATTATAACTACAATTACCATCTTCATCAGCAAATACACCATCAACCATAAATCTGTATCTACCAGCACCATTGTATCTGTAATCTGTCTCAGTATCTATAATAGACATTCTATCTGTGTAAAGTTGATCAACATTAAAATGAATGTTTGGCTTCAAAGCTGTTGCACTATCATACCAATCATCTTCAATAGTCACATCATCTTCATTAAAAAGAACATCATCAGAACCATCATATAATTTACAATTATCATACGATAATCCAGCTTGTGAACCATGTCTTCTAAGTTGTCTATTTTCAATTTCTTTGTATTCACACACCTTCGCCTTAACACCAAGTATTGGTTCATTGTATAAAATCTCATCATCACAAGAATATCCAAATCGTATTAATTCTTCGTCATCAAGACCACCCAAATTAGGTAATTTATTATCTAATGTTGTAGAATCTCCTGCAATAATAGTATCAACCTGACAAGGTACACCTGTTTGCCAACTCTGTATTATACATTTTTTTAATTTGTCACAAAAAATATCATTTTTAACAAATGGATCAGGTTTCTCTATTGTTTTAGTAAGATCTAATAAATAAGGATTATGATTAAAAAAACCAGACCCCATGCTTATACCCGTAGTATCTACATCTTTAGTTGGTTGAGTTGTAAAAGCCGTTATTATAAACATTGCTATCATAAGTCCAACTACACCAACAGCTATTAAGACAAGTATTCTAAGTGCAGGATCAATGCCTTTCATATTCTAAATAAGATATCAGCCAATTTAAACTTATGCCAATTCAACAAAAGATATACCCAGAATAGGTAAAAGATACATTAAAACCAAAAGCAATATCACAACAACCATTATAATCGCTAACATCATTTCAAATTCTAAACCTTTCATATAATCACTTTACACACATTGTTATATACGGTATTATCTCGAGGACATTAACATTTAATGGATTATGTGCATCATCCTCAACCATTTCTCCATAATAATAAACATTTTGTTTTTCTAATTCTTTTTTATACAAAGCTATAACAATTCTCATTTTACTCGGATTAGTATAATCACCACTATAGTAAATAGTTGGTTGGACACTATCAGCATTATAATCTATATTTTTTTCAAACCAATCATCATTCCAACAACCATTATCATAAGTAATAGGAATACTCGCACCAGATTCTCTTTTCCATTCAACGGGTTTAACAGTAATAAATTGAGCATCAAAATAATCTTCACTATACGGACCTACATTATATTTTCTTGTAACACTTGTATCTCTATAATGTAATTTACCCCATTCAATTATTCCAACACGTAAAGCTTCTGTCACTGCATCCAGATTTGGAACATCATCTGAAGGAAGATCAAATTCAAAAAATCTTGGATAATAACCAAATATAGATTCAACTGTTACCTCATCTCCAACAAAACTATCATAAGGATAATCTCCAAGTTCCTTACCTTTTTGTAACATCTGACTTTCTAAAAAGTGAGCACGTTCAAAAATCTTATATACAATACTATCGGTTGAATTTCCAATTGCTGGTTGCGGTGTCACCATCATTGAAAAGTTACATGATCTTGCAGCATCATTAGCAACACCTGCATTGTAAATAGCAATTTTCAATGTACCACCATAAGTATAAGCATTAAAATTATAATCATATGAAGGAGTTCCTGTAATAGAATAACTTCTAGGTGTTGGGAAAAATACATAACTATCTGAATCCTGATCCTCACAGAAAACATTAAATTCTGAATAAAGATAACCACCATAAATAAATGGCATGTGAGGTTTCACACATTTATCCCATTTGTAATCTGATGAAGTTACATATTCATTTTCTAAAAATGTTTTTTCATAAATAGTGAACCCATCACTTGGATCAAACTTACAAACCTGTTGAAGTGTTTCATCTCCAGTTTCAACAAATAAATCTTCTACACCGCAATGAGAAGGATTTAAAATAACATCAGTAATAGCAGATGAAAATTCCATATTAAATTTTATTTCTATTTCACAAGGTTCTGATGTAAGAATAGATTCTTTAACACATTCCATAACATCTATACAATATTGATTATTATCACCATTAGTAATATCATTGACAAAATAATTAGTATAATCAGTATAATCTGACAATGCTTCTGAATCATCTTTATCTTTTAAAATATCTTCTGATTGAAAACCATAATAACCTCTAATTTTTAATTTAGAAAGTATTTCGGTTGATTTCATTTCAAAATCTTCTTCTAAAGGAAGAAGCATAGATATACTTATGAATAATATTATCACTGTCAATATAACGAAAAAAATCATTGGGATAACATTACCTTTCATATCACGACACTCCCATTGTTAATAAACCTGATATTGGTCCACCAAACATTGTATAAACAGTAAACCAACTTGCGATATAAATTATCAATGCAAACAAAATTGTATAAGTTAATAAATATCTTTCACCTATGGCATCTTCACCATATTGTATTTTATTCAAAAATATTGTAAGCAAGAATGCTACTTGTAACATGTAAATACCAACTACTAATTGGAATTCTGCAGGTGATATCGGAGGTGCTCCAGACATAGCCCAAGGTGTTAATAAAAGTCCTTGTGCAGCATTTGAAGAACCTTCAGTAAATAATGAACCAAGTGTCGCACCTAAGCTAGTTAATATCTGCATTATTATTACAGCCATTGTAACAGTAACCCCTGCAACCAATGGTGCTAAGAACATTGCCAAAAATTTCATACTTGAAATTGTCTCTCCCAACATTTCATTTATTTCCTCTTTAACATCATGTACATCTTTCAAGTATCTAGAAATAATAACCATCGAAGTTGCAGCACTTGTTAAACTCTTTCTAGAAGATTCGACAACTGCTTTCATAATAGATTGTATTAAATTAGAAGGATAATACCAAATAGCACCAATATCTTTATCAAACAAAGCTTGTTCAAAAGTATAATTAAATTTTTTCATGTTCATACTCGTTATTCTAAATAAATCAGATATCTTCATCTCTTTTAGATTATCTGCTGCTTTATCTATTGCAAGTTCTATAGGAGTTCCCCCAGAAATTTGATTACCAAGTTGGAACAACGCAACAGAAAATTCATCTTCTATTCTCTCAATATCATTTCTTATTTTTATTTTTTGAAAACTATCAAGATAACCAAAAACAATAATTGAAATGGCAAGACCTGCTATTATAGCAATAGAATAATTAACAGAAGTGAAAACATCAAGAGAAGACAAACCAAGTAAACCGAAACCTAATAATGGAAGACCAAATATAATTGCAATTGGCCAAATAGGTATATCTCGTCCTGATATTCTAAACTTTCCAATCGGTGGTGTATTCTTTGCCATCGATATATCAGGTTGCGAAAATGTAACAGGTTTTGTTGAAACAATATGACTCATGAAAAAATATAACGTTACTGGTAATGCAACATTATAACCAAACACAATAAAGTAAGGTTTAACTGCATCAGCCATAAATATCAAAACAACTGGAAACATTACTAACCCCATCACAGGAAGCAATATACCCATTGCGTGTACTAACATCATTGGCATTCTCATACCAGCTGCATAATGTCTTGTTCTTTCTCGAGTACCATTTAAAATAACTTTAACAGTTTCATTAAAAATATCTTCTCTTCTCGCAGGTTCAACTGCTGTACTTCTTAGTAAATGTAACGATTCAGAAAACTCTCTATTTTTATCTTTCCATTTTTCAACATAATAAGAAATTGCTTCATCTGCACTTTTATAACTACCAACTTCCATATCCCACAAAAGTTTTTTAAGATCCCAAGCTAAAGGTCCTTTTAAATTTTCTGATGCAAATCTAATTGCACCTTCTAAATTAGGACTTGTTCTCATATAGATTACCATATACAAAACAGCAAGAACAGTGCTAGAAGACATTTTAACATCCATTATTTTTGACCGATTACCTGGATAAGAATAAACATACCATATAGCAATTAATGCAAAAAATAAATAAAACAATCCAAATGCAGAACCTGCGCCAACAATAACAGATAAAATAAATATTAAAGTTAAAAATATTCCAGTAAGCAATGTTAATGCTATTCCACCTTTAGGTGTTGCATTAATAAACGCTGTTCTAAGATGTTTTGTCCACTTCTTTTCCATATTCTCAGAAACACCAATAGGGAGAATTTTTTCTGCAAGAGCACATGCTTTTTCATATTTTGTTATTGGTTCTTTTTTTATTTCTGTTAAGAACTTAGTATAAGAAGCAGGACGCATTCTAAGACCAACTTCTCTTGTTTTAGGTACTTCTATTCTCCGTAACTTAGTAACTTCCTCTAACTGTTTCTTTTTCTTTTCTTCAGATCTTTCTAAAGCTATTTCCTCTTTAGTTTTTTTCTTACCAAATAAACCCACTTTAAACACTCTTTAACTCTTTTTTTAACCAATCAAGCCATTTTTCTTCAATGAACTTAGCATCAACAGAACCAAGTTCCTTTGTAGACTGATTAGAAAGTATATGGAACATCTGATTACTTCTTACAGTAAAGTCAGCTTCCAATATATTCTTATTGTTTAATTCTTTAGCATAATCAACCAAAGTTTGTCTAATCTTTCCTCTTAATTGTATATTATCCCAAACAGCAGCCCAATTACCTGACCACTCTTTAACTCTATTAGCAATCTCATTCAAAACGACACTCTCACCATTCAACAATGTATCAGTTGGTTTTAATTTATCTTCTTTAGAAGAATATTCCATTAATGAAACAAAACCTCCTTCATCTTGAGGATCTATCTTCCAATGTTTTCTAACTTCAGTAAGATCAGTTACTCTTCTAAATGTACTCAAACCATCTGCACTTCTTAATCTATTACAAACAACAACAAAATCAGTTGCTTTAAAACTTGTTGCTGGTACACCAAGATCATTTACAACTCTATCAAATACACCATATGCACTCTCACCGTGTATTGTACCAGCTACAACATTTGCTAATGCACCGATTCTCATAGCTTCATAAAGTGCTTTAGCTTCTGTAGATCTAACTTCACCGATAAACAAACAAGAATCACCAAGTCTTAATGCAGCTCTCAATGCTTCTTCAGCTGGTAATTCAGTTTCAACTCTTGTAATAACAGAACGTGATTTCATTCTTTCAATATTAAATCCTAATTTTCTCAAAGACACTACTGGTAATTCTAAAGTATCTTCTACAGTTATCATTCTATAATGTGGTAAAATTTCAGTTAACATAGAACCAAGCAAGGAAGATTTACCACTTGACCTTGTTCCTGCAATTAAAAAAGTTCTACCATAGTCTGCAACAAACGACATTAAACCTGCAAATAATGGATCAAAGAATTTAGCATCCATGAACAATGGAAATGTCCACGGCTTTTCTCTATGTCTTCTTAATGCAAAACCTAAACCATCTGGTGACAATCTTGGATTTATTATTGCAACTCTAGCTCTTCCTCCAGGAACAGTTAGTTCTGTATCTAAAACAGGATTAGCTTCATCAAGCGGTCTTCCTGAAATAAGTTTGAATCTTGTTGCCCATCTATCACCATCAGCTGCAGTTGGGAATAAATTTGTTTCACAATCACCATATTTTGCATGATAAATATAAACAGGTGAACTTCCTAACGGAGAATTAATATAAATATCTTGGATGTTAGAATCTTTTAATAATATTTCCAATATTCCAAGACCAACAGTATATCTTGTTAAGATATTTGACAACTCTGTTATTTTTGCTTCAGATAATTTAGCATCATATTGAGATGAAACATCTCTTACTAATTCAATTCCTAAACTATGGAAAATATCTCTAACCTTTTCTTGATCTTGCATCTCAAGTTCTCTAGGTCTTCTCTGTTCTAAAATTCTTCTTGCACCATCAAGTATTGTATATTCATTTTCAGCTAATTTAAATTCTGGTGGTATGACTTGATAAAAAGATCTTACTTTATTTCGTATCTTAAATATTTCAACAGCCATTCCATCTACTTTGTATCTTGCAACTGTCTCACCTTCCTTAGGTGGTTCAATCATAAATCGTGTAAACATAAAATTTGGTCTTGTACTTGGTTTCAATATTAATCTATAAAGATCTCTATTTCCAATATGCCAACCAGATAAACTTGGTTTAGCTAACTGTATCATCTTAGTATCATCAAGAATATCTCTCATCGGTAAAAGAACATTCATCAAAAAATGTTCAAAACATTCTCTTGTTGTTCCACTAGCTTTTGAAGCTTTTACATTAACATGTCTAATTTCTCTTATCAAATTTACATAAGCTCCAATTGGATCTCCTCTTAATTGGAATGTTACTAGATCATGCAACCACGAATACCATGTTGGAGTAAATCTTTCACATTTTTTACCTCCAAGTTTTTCTATTGATAGTAATTTCTCATCTCTAAGTATCCTAGTAATAGCATTAGCTATTTCCATTATCATTTCAGTCTGAGATTCATTATACTCATATTCCCTTGTCTCAGCTAGAACAACTTTACTTATTTTCTTCTCTGTAAGCAAGACATCAATAGTCCTAGCCATAACTACATCAGAATCTTCCATAGTAAATCCAAAAATACTACCCAAAACATTGATTCTTAGAACTCCTTCTTTCAATTCATGCTCAAATACCATTCTCACACCCACAAGTTTGAATACTTTATATATTGCCTAAGGTATTATTTATATAAACAGATAATATATCTTTTGTGGTGCATATGGCCGAGAAAAAAGAGATTGACGTTGTTTTAAGCGAGATTGTCCGTAGATTAAACGAACAAAGCAGAAGAATACGAACTTTAGAAAGCAGAAATTCTGTTTCTGAATCAAGAACAAGTACAGCCGAAGACGCTATACTAAAAATGACAGATGAAATGCGTGAAAAGTTCAAGACATTGTCTGACAATATTAAAGGATTTGAAACTCAACTAATGAAATTGGAACATGAAATAGGCAGAGTGAATAAAAATCTTGAAAAAACAGCTAAAAAAAGTGAATTGAGAGAACTAGAAAATATCATATCATTATATAACCCACTTAAATCTAAATTTATAACGAAAGAAGATATGGAAAATAAATTAAAGGAGATGATGACGTAATGGTTTTCCCTTTTAGTAAAAAGAAAGAAGAAATATCTAATCAAGGTCCAGCACCTGGACAAAGTTATGTTCCTACTGATTTAGTTCAAAGATTAGCTTCTCAAGGCATGTCAGAACCTGAAATGATATCAAGATTAAGAAGAGAAGGATTCGCACCTTCTCAAATCAATGACGCATTGAGGTCACAAATAAAAAGAGAGGTAGCTCCACAACCGCAAAGAAGAGCACCTATGCAAAGA
>JAAOXY010000102.1 GCA_018221065.1 Candidatus Aenigmatarchaeota archaeon
AGGAACATAATTTCGGTAAGAATATAAGTGATAGATTACATGTGATTACTATGCGTTTTAAGAAACCACAGAATAGAGGACCAGAAGACTTTTCTAGAATAAGACTTCCTCATGAAAATGAAGGCGAGATGTTCGCTATAGTAACAGCTATGCGTGGTGCTGGAAAGCTAACTGTGGATTGTGATGATGGCAAAACCAGAATGGGACGAATACCTGGAAAGATGAAGAAGAGAGTATGGGTAAGACTTGGTGATCTTATCATAGTAAAGCCTTGGATTGTACAGAGTGATGAAAGATGTGATGTTGTCTGGAGATACTTGAAGACCCAGTCAAATTGGATACAAAGAAAAGGACTCATTAAAACACTGTCTTATGACAGCTAATTCTTTAGAAATCAATATAAACTATGAGTTGTAATTTACACTATGCCTTGGTATATCAGAAAGCAGTATAAGGATACAGAAAGAAGGAAAATATTCTCCGGTGTTTTTGATGAAGCTACATTATTGACATTGTATAAGATGTCTAACAAGGGTATTTTTGAGACAATACACGGTATCATAAAAAGTGGAAAAGAAAGTTCTGTTTTCTTAGCTGAAACAAAGGATGGGAAAGAAGTTGCTATCAAAGTCTATGCTATTGGTGCATCTAATTTTGGTAAAATGAAACCATATTTGATAGGTGACCCAAGGTTTGAGAAGATAAAGAGAGATAAAAGATCTATAACATTTGCTTGGTGTAAGAAGGAATATAAAAATCTACAAAAAGCAAAAAATGCTGGCATTAGTTGCCCTGAACCTATTGCATTTGCAAATAATGTTCTTGTTTTAGAATTTTTAGGAAAGAAGATGGAAGCATACCCAAGATTAGCTAAGACAAAAGTAAAGGATCCTGAAAAACTTTATAAAAAAATTGTCAAGGATCTTATAGCTATGTACAAAAAATCAAAAATGGTACATGGAGATCTTTCCGAATACAACATATTAATCGACAATAACGAAAAACCTTACATCATAGACTTTTCCCAAGCTGTTATATTATCTCATCCTAATGCTGATGATTTCTTAAAAAGAGATGTAAAGAATATATGTAGATATTTCAAAAAACATGGGATAAACTGTGATTCTGATGAATTATACGATAAAATCAGGAGATAGGTATTTATAGTTTTAATGTATAGTGTTGCCTATGAAAGACGTTGTTATGGCCCCAAAGGATAGAATTGGTGTAATAAAATCAAAAGACACAATCAACAGATTCGAAAAGGAATTGAATATAAAGATTTCTACAGTTGAGAACATGGTTGAAATAGAAGCTGAAGACGGATTAAGTTTATATCAAGGGAAAAACATAATCAAAGCTATTGCTCGTGGCTTTGCTCCTGTTAAAGCTGAGAGATTATTGGAAGAAGAAACTCAGTTAGAAATACTTGACCTTGGACATTTTACTGAAAATAAACTAAAAGTAATAAAATCTAGAATAATTGGAACAGAAGGGTCTATGAGAGAAGAAATTGAAATGGGAAGCGGAACTTATGTGTCTGTTTATGGCAAGACAGTATCTTTAATAGGCACGTACGAACAAATTAAAATCGCGAAGGACGCAATAAATCTTATAATAGACGGGGCAATGTTGCCTACAGTAAAAAGATTTCTTATGAAATCTAAAGTGTGATATGATGACTGAGTTTAAAACTGCTGAACAGATGGCTGGTGAACAAAAACAGATATCTATTGCTGAATTTTTTGAAAAAAATAGACATTTACTTGGTTTTGATAATCCTGCCAAATCATTACTGACTGTAATCAAAGAAGGTGTTGATAATAGTCTTGATGCTTGTGAAGAAGCTGGAATATTACCTGACATTACTGTCAAAGTAAAAGATCTTGGTGAAGATAGATTCAAAGTAATTATTCAAGATAACGGTCCTGGTATATTGAAGAAACAAGTTCCAAATATATTTGGTAAGTTACTTTATGGTTCCAAATTCTATAAAATGCAACAAAGTAGAGGACAGCAAGGTATTGGAATATCTGCTGCTGTTTTATATTCTCAATTAACAACTGGTAAACCAACATTGGTTAGATCAAGAACAAATCCTAACAACAAAGTACATGAATTTCATATTAGATTGGATACTGTAAAAAATGAACCACAAATAATAAAAGATGTTGAATATGAAAAAAATTTCCCTGACCATGGTGTTTACATTGAAATGGAAATTGAAGGAAAGTATAGAAAGGGAAAGCAGTCTGTTGATGAATACATTAAACAAACTGCATTAGCAAATCCTTTTTCTAAGTTAGTATATCATGCTCCTGATGGTAATAAATTATCATATAGTAGAATTGTAAATAAACTTCCAAGAAGAGCTAAATCAATCTTACCTCATCCACACGGTGTTGAGTTAGGAGTATTTGAGAGAATGAGTAAATTAACAAAAGCTAGATCAATTGCTGCGTTCTTATCAAAAGATTTTTCTAGAATTAGTTTTCCTGCAGCAAAGAAATACTGCAAGCTTGCAAAGGTAGTTCCTAATACTAAATCTGATTCATTGACTCATCAGGAAGTTGAAAGATTGTGGAGAATAATACAACAAGCAAAAATAATGAAACCCCCTACCGATTGTCTTTCACCAATAGGTGAAGCTACATTAGAGAAAGCAATTGAAAAAGATCTTAACACAGAATTTGTTGCTGCAATAACAAGACCACCTGCTGTTTACAGAGGAAATCCATTTGGAATTGAAGTTTGTATTGGTTATGGTGGCGGTCTTGCACCAGGCAACACTGCTGAAATTGTTAGAATAGCTAATAGAGTTCCTTTGTTGTATGAACAATCAGCTGGTGCAATTAACAAAGCTATGAAGAAAATAGCTTGGGCACATTATAAGGTGGAGCATAAAAATAAAATGCCTTATGGTCCTATGATTGTTCTTGTACACATGTATTCAACTTGGATACCTTATACTTCTGAAAGTAAAGAAGCAATTGATGCTTATCCAGAAATTCAAAAAGAAATAAGACTTGCTTTGCAAGACTGTTTAAGAAAAGTTTCAAGGTTCATGTCGAGTAAAAGAAGAAGAATGCTAGAGAAAAAGAGACAAAGTATCTTTGACAAGTACATACCTGAATTAGCATATACATTAGAAAAGTTAACTGGTGAAAAGAAAGAAACTTTAGAAGTTAATCTTAAAAAAATAATACATAAAGAGTTGAAAAAAGATGAAAAAGACGAGTCAAGCTAAAGAAAATATTGATAAACTAAGTAAGAAAATAGTAGCTGAAATAAAGAGAGGTGAGAATCCTTCAGTTAATGTTCCAATTAGATCATTGTCAAATATAACTTTCAATAAAGTTACAAAAATGATAGAGATGGGGTTGGGTAAATCAAAAAGATATTTCTTTAATGTTGCACATGTTAGAAAGTTTGTTCAGACTTTAGAAGCTGCAACAACTGCTAAAGAACTTATTGAGATTGATAAGCACTTGAGTTTAAGACAAGTCTTCTATAGAATGAAAAGAACAATACC
>JAAOXY010000022.1 GCA_018221065.1 Candidatus Aenigmatarchaeota archaeon
AAACCAAAAGTAGTGCCAGAACTTATATTCAAATCATCGCCAATTGTTAATGTGTCAGCAGCAACATTTGGTCTTGCAATACCATTCACAGTAACGAAACTACCAGTAATTGTAGCACTATTAAATTCAGCAGTAATTCCAGAATTATCAACATATATATTTTTAAAGTTTCCACCCGCATTGGAATAAAGATCAACTTCTGTAACACCATTATGAGTAAAGTTCAAACTAACATTTCCAGTTGTATAACCAGCAGTAAGAAGTGCATAACCTGTACCCGAATCTTCACTATCTATTTCAATTACACAATCTGTACAAGAAAGATTACCGTTTGCTGTAACATCCAACCAACCAAATGTAAGATCGGTTGAACTGCTACCACGGAAAGTATCATTAATTGTTACATTACCAGTTGCAGTTATGTTTGTTGTTGAACTTGCATTAATGTAACCACGTCTAATTTCAATATCAGTTGTATCTATCTTACCACTACCACTATCAACAATGTAAGAACCATCTGTATACACATCAACAACAGCAGCACCTGTAATTGTTCCACCATTCAAAAGTACACGACCTTGTGAAGAACCACTTCCAGCATAAAATACATCATTACTTCCTGTCATATTGACTGTATAACCATTAAGATTAAAAGTGGAGAAACTAGTACCCCAATGATATACTTGAAGTGAAGCATCACGTGTAAGAGTAAGATCTCCTAAAAGTGTTGTTGTTGCACCATCAGTTATCGACAATCTTCCCCAAGTAGATTCTGTTATGTTATTTGTTAATACAGAAGCTAAATCCATAGTTGAAACATCTGCACTAGGACCCATTATCATTTCTCCAGTTCCCAAACCCCATATAGCAAATCTTCTATCACCAGAAACATATTGTACAGTTCCATTTATTTCCAAAATACCATCAATACTGAAATATGTTCCTGATCCAGTTTTATTTACAACTTCACCTGCTGGTACAATTAAATGATACGCTCCTGTGTTCTGTCCACTAGCATCAGATTGTATAACAGCACCAGTATACATGTAAGTAGTTGATGTTTGTGCATCAAGACCACCTGCAGTATCCCAAGTACCATAGACATGGAAATCTGCATTACCCATATTCATTGTGCCTGCAGAATGTGTATAATTAGTAACATTGATAACTGCACTACTTGAAGAAGTCCAGTTTGAACCACTATAAGTTGTAACTGTATTAGTAAAGTTACCATAACCACCAACAAAATCTAAATCACCAGTAATATTTGTATTACCACCAGTTACAGTTACATTAAATCCAGCAGTATGTAGTATACCAGTGTCAGTTATGTTGAAACCACTTGTACAAATTAAATTTTCACTCAGAGTTAATTCAGTTGTAATGTGACAACTTATTGATGGTCCCATTAGTGAAAAGATACTAAAATCACTAATGTTCGCATAAACATAATCATTAGTTGTATCAACACCATAAACATTTGCAAATGCTGAAGCATCATACCAACTTCCATTATGCTTATACATTATCAGTGAACTTTCATCTAATTCTAAATCAGTTTCAACATAAGTTTGGTTATAAGTTACATTCAATAACATCCAAGCTGTTCCAGAATTTGTGACATTAATATATTTACTTATGTTTGAGTAACCAACTGGGTCTGTAGCTGGTGATGTAGCCGATGTAAGTTGTAAATTTCCTGAATAAGTAAAACTTGAATTTGTATCATCTGTGATAAGATTTACTATAGTATTGTCATTAGAAGTTGTTTCAGATAAGAAATCCCAATTTGGATTAAATGAAGCATTATTATCAGTAATTGTATTATTATCAGCACCACTTAAATAAATACCAATGTCTGTATTCAAAGTTGCTATATTATCAGTAATTATATTATCATCTGATTCTATTCCAATGCCCCAATAATCATTTGAATTTGCTATGTTGTTCGTAATTCTTGCTTCAATTGATGCACTACTTAAATAAATACCAGCTATTGAATTTGAATTTGCTGTATTGTCAGTTACATTAGAATATAAACATTGTGTCAAATAGATACCATAACTATTTGAATTTGCTGTATTGTTTTCAACTACACTAAAATTTGATTGAGCAGATAAAATGATACCAGCTTGAGTATTTGAATTTGCTGTATTGTTAATGATTGTATCGTTTTGACATTCTGCCAAATTAATACCGTTTTGGCTGTTTGAATTTACTGTATTGTTAATGATTAAACTGTGTTCAGCAGTTGTCAAATAAATTCCATCATTTCCATTAAATGAAAGATTATTATTTCTAAATGTAGGATATGTTACTTGGCTGTATATTTTAATACCATCAAAATAATCAAATATAGTACAATTCCAAACTTCAGAATTATTTATAGTACCACTTAATAAAATACCGGTTCCTGTATCATCATTTCCATCCAAAACAGAATTATTACAATTTAAAATTACATCATCAGTATTGATAGTAACATGTGTATTAACATAAGTTTCAGTACAAACTGTTACACTGTGATTCAAAGTATAAGATGTGCCATTTGGTAATGGATGTATTTCATCATCACTATCATCACAATCTACTTCTGAATAAGTACAACCTGCAGTATCGCCTGTACCAAATCCATCACCATCAGTATCAACACATGATAATTCTCCCATTGGGGCAAATATACTACTAAAGTTTGTTATGTTTGCATAAACTCTCTTATTTGTTTCATCAATTGCATTAGGGGTTCCAATACTATCAGACCAAGTTCCTGATGAATTTTTCCAAATCTTTATTGTTGTATTATTAGATATGTCAACCGGAATATCAGAAGCATCATAAGAAACATTCAAATACATCCAAGCAGTTGTATTGTTTGTTATATTCAAAAAATGACTTATGTTCATCTGGCCTGGTGCATCTGTTCCTGGTGAAACAGCTCCTCTAACAAAAACATTTCCACCATATGTAAAGTTTACATTCGTACCATTTGTAGTTAAATTTTGAACAGTATTATTCGTACTTGTTCCCATTGAAACAAAGTCCCAATCATAATCTTCTACAATACAATCTTTAATAACAACATTAGATTTACCAGTCATGAATATTCCATAAGTACCGCTAGTACCAGAACCATCAATAGCATAATTGTCACAATCTAAAGTAATATTATCTACAAGTATCCTAATACAATAATCATTATTATATTGTTTTCCAGTAAGGTTCTCTGTTAATGTATATGTTCCAGGTGTTGCCAAATTCAAACATCTATCAGTTGTAGTGAAATTACCTGTATCCAAAATTCCAAAGTACCAACCACCATAACTACTACCTTTCGTAGCCATGTATCCAAATATATCTGAATCTTGTCTTGATCTATATTCAGATAGTACTGAAGGACCACCAGAATATGTATCACTTTCATGATCATAAACAGCAACAGCACTTGACCATGTACCAGGAGCACTATAACTATTTCCTCTCCAAGATGTATCATTATGATAACCACCAGCTTTTCTACTCCACAAAAATATTACTTCACCAGCAGAACCTGCACCAATAGAAGGATAATAATGATAAACAGTATCTGCTAGATTTATATTTGTTGCCCAACTTGTTTCTGAAGAATTCACCCAAGTTATAGTATTAAGATCATAAACAGATAAAGCAACACGCTGATTTGCAACCAAAAATACCCTATCATCTGGAGTAACAGCAACATCAGGTCCATTAATAAAAGATGTTAACGCTCCTCGCGATATAGGTGCTTCATAACCAACAGCTCCACTTAGATTTCTCCAAGTAGCAGCACTATCACTAGATCTTCTAAGTCTAGCATAGTTACTAAGTCCTGTTTGGAGTTTATGTGAATATGCTACATAAATACGATTTTTTGAATCTACATCCAATGAAACATCTTTAGTCCAACCATAATCAGTTTCAATATCTGTCGCAGTTCCCCAACCATCAAGTCCAGCACCAGCTGCTCTTTTTCTGACATGTAATGTTTGATTTTCATCAGTAGAACCACGTGTATCATTTTGATATGCAATATAAACATTACCATCATAATCTCCAATAATAGCAGGATCATAATTATAAGAAACTGTAGTAATTGGAATTCCACCAGGAGGTCCTGCAATAGTTACATAATAATACGTACCGAAAAAATAATAAGAATTCCAACTAGAAAGTGTTGAATAATTTACAAGATTTTCCAATTCAGCATAATAAATATTATTATATGGGCCATTAGCTGGTGCTGCTGTAGTATAATTTTTAAATCCAGCAAACGCTATGTGTAAATGATCAGTATCAGGATCCATCCAAGCACTAAAATCTGTAATAAACATTGGAGGTGTCAGTACAATTTGTATTGTAGCATCACTTAGATTAGTACCAATTATTGGTTTAGGATTATCAAAATAAATTATTCCATTTGTATCAACATCTGTAGTAAGACTTCTACTCATGTACAAAACCCCACCATCTGTAGCATAAGTTGTATTCCAATCACTCAACATCAAAACATAATAATAACCTTCCGAATCCCTGAGAATAGCATGATTATCACTGTAATCACTTGATTGTACAGCTTGAATATCTGTACCTGTTAACGGTAGTACTTGATATTTTTGATCTCCATAAACAGCTGACGAACCTGAATCATAAACAGTTTCAGTAATATGGAACAAACTATTATTTGAAACTGCAGTATAACGAGCTAACCCGATATTATTTGTTGTAGAAAATATTGTACCTTTTCTTTCAACTGAACAAAAATCACCAGCTCTTGCCGGTGATGGAGATGCATATACTGACGGAGTAGCAGGAGTAAGACTTTCTTTTGTTAGTTTTGAAATCATTTGTCTATAAGTTCCTGTACGTTCAGAGAAAAATATTACAGCTCCACCATTTGCTGCACTTCCAACACGAGGAGGATTACTATAAGTTGATGTCAATAACGTTCTTCCAGGAACACTAGTACCTGTCTCATTCCATATTCTACGATATATATCATTTGATCCCTCTTGTGTAACAAGAATTATTTTATCATCAGATGTAATTGACATAGAAGGTCCAAGACAAGTTGTTGTCAATGTATCATTTGAACCACCAGCTTGACCAGTCCAAGTTGCCCCACCATTTCTAGAAACAGTATGATAACATGTATTATCTGTAACTCCAGTATTTTTAGAATCAATATAAACAATATGAACATTACCTTCTGCTGATGAATCTATTGTATTCCAAGTAGCTCCACCATCAGTTCCAGAAGTATAATTAAATAACATTTTGGCAGTTTCCCAACCACTACTCTCATTATATTTTCTAACTTCAAGATCATACTTATTCGCTGTAGCTGGTGCACGAGATTCTATTCTATAAAGAATATACATATTGCCATCTCTGTCTATAGTCATATCAGGAAGATTAGCACTGTAGCCACTAGCAGAAACAGCATCATAACCAACAGTTCCATTTGTAGCAGTCCAACAATTAGTTAATGTATGAGAAGAACTGTTTTCCAAAACACATTGACTATGAACCATTTGATAATCGCTACCATCCCATGCTCCTATAACAACATGATAAGTATTGTCATGCTTTTCCATATATGATGACATCTGATGACAACCAGTTAATCCAGCACCAAGACCAGTTATTACTGCACTACTATTACCACAAAGTGTTGTTGTTACCCACGAACCCGTTGCATCAGTAGTCAACACACCCCTGTAAGGCCAAGCATTACCATCTACACTAAATATAAACCACTTACCTCTATTATCACGCCATAAGTTTTTATGTCCAGTATAAAGTCTTGCTGTATAACTTGCACCATAAGTATAAGCAACAGTTTCAGGATCAGCTACTATTGGATATTGTGCAGTACTCAACCATTCTGCTGGAATAATAATTCTTAACTTTAATTCTCCATTTATTTTTTCTAATTCATATTTTGTAAATATTATATTTCCATCTGCATCAAATATTTTCGGTCTAGGTAAAAAGAACAAAGTTTTATTATTCTCATCAACAAAATCAATATCACCTTCTGTTATTAATTTTTTGAATTCTTTTCCATGCGTATTTCCATTTGGTTCTATTATTGTATACTTAGTATTTTCCAATTTATGTCTTGATTCAGCAATCTCTGGTTGTATTTCTATCATAATACCAGATGCATAACCTTCTGCTTCTTCTACAATAACTCCATCAGCAATTGAAACATCAAGTTCAGTTCCATCAGTATATAATATAGTTGTGTTACCAGCAGGTCCATCTGCATAAAGCAAAATATCTTGATTAACAGGAATATCTATTATACCTTCAATAACAACATCACCAGTACTTCCAACATCCAAGAAATTTAATTGTGGTATTGTTATATTTTCAAATAAAGAATTATCACCTATTTCATATTCAACTTTTATACCGTGTCCAAGATTTGAATAAGTTAATTTATTTTTATTAAATGAAACTCCCTTATCTTGATTTAGTTTGAATGATTTAATTTCATTTCCATCAACTCTATAGTAAATAGAATCAAAATCAAATTCATAATAAGTATTATTTAATTCAAATCTTAAATCACGTTTGTTTCCAGATTGTCCTTTAAACTTTGCAGTATATGTTGTTTCAGCTTGAAGAGGATAATCAAAATCATAAAAAACTTGTTTTATATCTGTATCATAAACAGGTTCGTCAGAAGACAACAAGATACTTTCTACAGCAGGTTCTGCCGGAACTTCATCTGGTATTATTTCAGGAATATTAAATTGTGGTGGTCGTACTTGTTTTTTAGAACTTTCTACCTCAAAGGTTGGTTGAGATATGTCAGATATAATTTCTTGACCAGGAGCAATCTGATAATAAACATAATAATTTTCTTTTTCATCTCCAACATCAGTAAAATAAAATTCTTGAGCTTCAGCCGAACTATCAACAGTTATCATTATTTGTTCTGTTGTTATAAGATTAGCATCTTGATCTTGAGCAAAAACTCGAATATAATAATTTCCATCAGCCAAGTTAGACAAACTATAACTCCACTCATTCATAGAACCAGCCATTGGGCTATTTAATATAGTTGTACTATCATTCAACTCAAGCAAAGCAAATGTAGAAACCTTATTTGTTTTTATTCTTATCTGGAAATTACCATTATTAAAAATAGAACCATGTCTTGGTGTAGGATTAACATAATAAACATCAAATTCATCAGAACTCTTGTAAATATCATTTTCAAAATGTACATCAACTTCAGAGCAAGTAGAATCAACATAAACTTCACTTGTTGAATAAAAATTAATTGCAGATCCATTACCCCTATAGACCAGCACCCCATCATCACAATTTTCCGGTTTATAGCCACCAAATATTACATGCTCCGATATTATATCTGCATCAGAACCAACAGAAATATTATTATAAAGTTCAAAATTGCTTGGCGGTGCAACAAAGAATCCTAAGTTAGTAAAACCAAACACAAACGCAAAAATTATCAAAGCAAGTAAGACAAACGCAGTTACTCTAATTTTATCAAATGAATTATGATTAATAGTATTTTTATTTAACTTACTTGATTTAACTTTCTTCATAGCCTGACTTATCTTCTTTCTATGAGCATCACTAAGTGTTCTACCCTTCATAGAAGCAGAAATTGCAGCCTTATGGGTATCACGAATAGACCTACCTTTATGAGCAGCGGCTATTTTTTCTGATCGTTCCTTCCACTTATCAGGGTTGGACTTTTTCCATTCTTCCCACTGCTTCTTTGTAAATGCCATTAAACCCCCACAACACTAATGATTCTTCTTACTTCCTTTTTTATAATTAGTTTAAGTAAATAGTACTATTTTAATGTTTCTATGGAGAAAAAAAGCTTATTTTTTACTTCTTTTTGCTAGTTTACGTCTTTTAATCCTTCTTACTTTCTTTTTTGTCTTGGATTTAGTTCTAGTTACTCTTCTAGACAAGTAGAGAAGAAGCAATATAAAAATACCTGCCATCAATACATCACTTATCAAATTCCTAAAGTATTGTTTTCGTTCCTCTATTTCAGGACATGTCTCTTGTACATCTATATGCAATAATGATTGAACACATGGTTGTATAGGCGTACCACTACTAGTTATTTTTGGTGGAGAACATATCATCATTTCTCCTGTCCTCAAACCATATTCTATTTCTTTAGGAACATACAATGTAACATCCAAAGCTGTCTTTTCACCCTGTTCAGGCAACTCTAAATACTGTTGCACATACATCCAACTAACATTCTCAGCATATATTTCAATAAAACCTTCTGTCATATCATTACTCTTAGAAACAAAATATGTTAGTATTTTCACTTGACCTGGAATAACACAAACAGTATCATCAGCAGGAGAAACTCCCAAACCATAAGCCATTACTACATTTGAAGTAAGTAAAACTAGAACTAATAAAAAAGAAATCTTCTTTATCACTGTATAACAACCTTACTCTTAGTTACTTTCCAAACTATTATTATTATGATTATTATCAACAACAATATGCCAACATATATCCACATTATTGGTATTGTTACAGACAATGGACCTCTAACAGGTGGTGTTTGTTTATTCTCATAATTAACAACACAATGTACTATTTGTTCTCCTGGTCCTTTAGGAGTATAGAACACTGTAAGTATCTCTTCAGTTGCAACAGCTACTTCTCTCTGATCACTTTCAACAAACTCTAGTAATCTTTCATCTTCAGAATAAATCTCACATCTTAACTTAGAAACAAGTGATTCTTCTCCTACATTTCTAAATGTACCATCTATTTTGACTACTTCACCAAGTTCTACTTCTTCAGGATAATCTATTCCTTTCAAATTTCCAAGTATAGTCAATGCACCTGGTTCTAAAATCTCAAAGAATCGGTCCCTAGTGTATATCATCTGATCTTCTAAATAAGCATCTACTTTCAATAAATATTCGCCTTGCGGAATACATCTAAATTGAGCTAATTCATACGGTATTCTTACTATATCGGTCCTTATTTGTGTTGGCAAAAGTTCCTCCGCAGTATAATAAAATTCTTTTACTACTGATCTATCTGCTACATTTAATATAGTAGCATGATATCTAGGTGTCAATCTAACATTACCTCTATTGTAAACATTAATACTATATTGTATGATTTTACATTCTTCAGCATTTGAAACAGTAAATGCTTCTACAGTATAATTAGAAACCTGTTGATCCGTAACTATAACATTAGTAGGTATATCAATACCCCAAGTAAAGAACACTCCAGACTTACCAACATTATTTAGAGGAATAGCTGTTATAAATATTGTAGTATGATATTCACCATTTGCAGCATCCAAAGGTGGATTTATTGCAATTTTTACTATTCTAGCTTCATTTCCTTCCAAAACAAAAACATTTTCACCCACTACATTTATCCATTCAGCAATTTCACCTTCTGGTCCAATCCGTATTTCAGCAGGATCGACATCTATGTTCTTTATAACAAAAAATTGCTCAGCATAACCACCTCTTAAAAGATTATCAAAATCAACAGTAGCCGGACTTGCTGACAATCCAGCAAAAACTATACTAGAAAACATAATAGAAATAACCATAAATGATAAACAAAATGCAAATATATTATTATTCGCCATAAAAATATAACCTATAACTATTACTTAAAGTTTATTAAAAAAAAGAAATAAAGCATCTGGGCAAAACCCAGATATTCGAAAGTTCTATTGATCCATTATTGCAGCTACTCTAACAGTTGCATCACAAGTCTGACTACCAACAGTTCCAATAGGTATTCCCATTCCCCAATATAATGTTCCTGAAGCTGTACTTGGAGTTGCGGCTACATTTTGCGGTTCTAAAAGATCAAATGTAGATAATGCTGTTGCTGTTGTTGTCAAATTTGTACCAGAACCGTATGCTGTTGCGGCAGATGTGTCATATACTAAATTTCCTATTAAAATGTTTGGACCTGTTGCACATGTAAAATCTGTTGTTCCATTCAAATCCAAATCAATTTTTATATTTCCACCGTTATCAACACCCATACTGACATTTGTCAAAGTTGTATCTGCTCCTGGAGCTATATTACCCAAGAAGATAAACTCATCTGTCAAATTCAAAGCATTCAAATTTGCTACAGTTATATTGTCTGTATTATTGTCTGTAAGAGATCCGGAATCTGATACATTTATCCAACCTGTCCATGTTACATTGTTGGCTGAATAGTATACATCAAAACTACACTCAACAGTTTGATTTGTCAATGATGAACAAGCTCCTGTAAATTCACAAGATGCATTATTGTAACAGTCACTGTGGTTATTTGCACCACATGGTTGACTCTCAATTTCTGCATCATAGAACTCACCTTGAGATGAGCCACCTACTGTTCCATTATAGTCCTGACATCCTTCTGAATCATATACAGTTGCATTACAAACTACTGTAGATGTTGCAAATGCGTTTAAATCCACATCTGTTGTGTCGTCAGCATCGTAACAAGTTACAGTCCTTACAATTGGATCTGCTGAACCTGTTGTTGCATTAAACGTTCTAGTCATACTTGATGCCATACCTGTTACCACTACACTGCCATTATAAGCAAGTGTAATTGCTAGCACTGCTAAAACCAATACCAAAACCGGTGTCATATATTTACTCATTTTTTCTCATTCCTCCTAAGCTGCTACATTAACTGTAGCTATTGTTGTTACTGGTGTTGGTGGTATTCTTACGGAAGCGATTGCTCCACTCCTTAGTATTATTGGTAATTTTGGAGCGTCTTCCTGTGCCACTACTTCTACTGGTATAGGCATTAATTCAACTGCTATCAAAAGCAGTGAGAATATTGCTATTGCTGCTAATAGATAAACGTCTGTTTTTTCCATCTTATTATTCCTAGCCATTCTATCACCTATCTGTAAAATTATTCTATTGCGAGATATTTAAAGATTATTTAACGAATAATTACGAAATTCAAAAGCGAAACCTTTAAATATGATTTTTAATGTAAAAGAGATATAGAATTACAGAAATTAGAAACAAATTCTTGGTGAATTCATGACTGATAAAACATTAAAAACTGGAACAACAACTGTTGGTTTAATATGCAAAGATGCTGTTATCATAGCCGCAGAGAAAAAAGCCACAATGGGCTATCTTGTTGAAAGTAAAGAAGCACAAAAAGTTCATAAACTAGATGATCACATCGGATTAACAATAGCTGGTTCTGTTGGAGATGCTCAAGCAATTGTCAGAATACTAAAAGCTCAGTTTAAATTATACAAATTAGAAAGAGGACCAATAACAGTAAGAGCTGCAGCAAATTTATTATCAAATATATTACATGGGTCAAAATATTTCCCATATCTAAACATGTTCCTACTTGCAGGTTATGACAAATCAGGAGCTCATATTTATTCTATTGACCCAGTCGGTGGTTATAGTGATAAAGACAAATTCTATTCAACAGGTTCTGGTTCCCCATTCGTATATGGTGTTCTAGAAGCTGACTTCAAAGAAGACATGACAACAGACCAAGCAATCGCATTGGCATTAAAAGCAATAAAAGCTGCTGTTGGAAGAGACATAGCATCTGGTGGAAACGGCTTTATGGTTGCAGTTATGGATTCAAACGGTTATAGAGAATTAACAAATAAAGAAATTGAAAAGTACTAGATATTTCTAGGATTTGGTTTTAAGATGGTAGAAGAAAAAACTACAGAACTATTTGAAAGAGTTAAAAATAATTTACCTAGTGATGCAAATATAAGTGACATAAGATTCGAAGGTTCAGAAATTGTATTATACACAAAGAATTCTGATTTCTTCATAAAAGGAACAGACACAATAAAAAAACTTGTTGGCACATTCAAAAAAAGAATAATTCTAAGGCCAGATCCTTCTATTTGTAAAGACATGGAACAAACAAAGAAAACAATAAAAAAAATTGTTCCTAAAGAAGCTGGTATAAAAGACATAACATACGAACCAGAATTTGGAAAAGTAGTAATAGAAGCTGATAAACCTGGTCTTGTAATAGGTAAAAGAGGGGAAACTCTAAATAAAATAAAAGCAGAAACTCTATGGTTACCTTCCATAACAAGAGCACCAGCAATCCCATCAGAAACAATAAAAATTCTCCGTGGATTAATTCATAAAGATTCTAAATTTAGAAAAGAATTCTTACACAAAGTAGGAAAGAATATACACAGTGGTTGGAAAAAAACAGATTGGATAAGAATGACAGCTCTCGGAGGATTCAGAGAAGTAGGAAGATCGTGTATCTTAATCCAAACACCTGAATCAAGAGTATTGCTAGATTGTGGATTGAAACCTGGTTCAAATGAATTTCCATATCTTACTGTTCCTGAATTTGACATTAACGAATTAGATGCAATAGTAATAGCACACGCACATATGGATCACGCAGGCATTGCTCCATTTTTATTTGAACACGGTTACGATGGTCCTTTATACTGTACATACCCAACAAGAGATCAAATGGTTTTACTTTGTATGGATTATGTTCAACTTATGCAAAAAGAAGGAAAGACAGCTCCTTATTCAACAAAAGGAATAAAAGAAGCAGTACGTCATACAATATGTTTAGAATACGGAGAAGTTTCTGACATAACTCCTGACATAAGATTAACTTTACTTAATTCTGGTCACATTTTAGGAAGTGCAATGGCTCATTTACATATTGGTGAAGGATTACATAACGTACTTTATACTTCTGATATGAAATTCGATAAAACAGCTTTGTACGAACCAACTTCCTTAAACTTCTCACGAGCAGAAACAATTATTATAGAAAGTACTTACGGTTCTTCTTCTGATATATTGCCTAAAAGATCTGAAGCAGAAGCAAAATTAGTTCAAGTTTGTAAAGATACAATGAAGAAAAAAGGAAAAGTGTTAATTCCTTCTTTTGCAATAGAAAGATCACAAGATGTTATGGTAATTTTAGAAAGAGCTGGTTTCAAAAATACTATTTATTTAGATGGAATGGTATGGGATGCAACTGCAATCACATCAACTTACCCAGAATATCTTAACAGAGATTTACAAAAATTAATTTTACAACAAGGACATAATCCATTCACTTCTAAGATTTTCAAAAGAATAGGTTCAATGGAAGAACGTAAAAAAGTATTAGAATCAAAAGAACCTTGTGTAATAGTTGCAACCTCCGGTATGTTAGTAGGCGGTCCATCTGTATGGTGGCTACACCAATTGGCTGAAGAAAAGAAAAATTCTATTGTATTCATCGGATGGCAAGGTGAAGGTACAATGGGTAGAAGAATACAAAGAGGTTGGAAAGAATTACCAGTTGAAGAAAAAGGAAGAACACGAATGGTTCCTGTTAATCTTGGTGTTCACACTGTTGATGGATTATCAGGTCACTCTGACATCAATCAATTACAAAATTATGTTGCTAGACTAAAACAAATACCAGAAAGAGTTATTGTAAACCACGGTGAATCCAATAAGTGTACAGAACTTGCTAGAACTCTTCACAAATTATTAAGATGTGAAACTTTGGCTCCGAAAAACTTGGAAACAATAAGACTGAAATAATCAGTACAATATTCCAACTACTTTTGCTTCTATATCTTCTAATCTAAATCTCTGACCATCTTGAACATAATTATTGTCACCTTGTGTCACAACATATTGACCAAGATTATCATATGAAATTTCTATTATTCTATGAGCTATGTCCTTTCCAGTAGAATCAGAAATTATTGCAATATCCCCAACAGCTAAATCAGAAACATTTCGTATTTCTTTAACCAATACATAACCCCCACTAACGAGGTTTGGCCACATTGAACCTGTAGGACTTATTTTCTTAACTTCAACCTCATCCTCAAAATACAAATTGCAAGCATACTTTGTCACATTGCCCCCTATAATATAGGCATGAGGTTTGCACTCAGCAGCATAAGTTGTAGCTTCATTACTCTGAAAAGCCTCGTTTACTAAAGAATAGTCTATTTCTTCACCAACTATCTCAGGTTCATATTCATAGATAACAGCACCAGTTGGACTATTTGTCATAGCTTCATATGGTCCAATAGCATTAATTACAAAAAGTGTTAGCACTATTCCAAAAAAGAATGCAAAAACGATTTCCATTTTTCCCATATAAGAAATTAGAAAGTAATCTATTTAAACAGCTTTACAGCCAAGAAACATCCACTTGGTCTGTTCTCCACTTCTGATTTATCTTTGTTTCAGCTATTTCATGCTTTTCGCCAGCTTTATGAGCTAATACTCCATTCCAAGCTATCATAGCACCATTATCACCAGCAAGATCAAATGGAACAGTATAGAATTTAGCACCTCTTTCCTTACACATTATCTCCAACATCTCTTGCAATCTCTTATTAGCAGCTACTCCACCTGTTAGAAGTACTTCCTCCTTACCAGTATGTGCAACAGCTCTCTCTGTTACTTCCACCAACATCGCAAAAGCAACTTCTTGGAAAGAGAAACAAAGATCTTCTTTACTGACCCCATCTTTGAACTTCCTCTTAGCTTCAGAAAGTATTCCAGAAAAACTAAGATCCATTCCTTTTACAGTATAAGGCATATTAACCCACTTACCATCTTTAGCTAATTTTTCTACTTTTGGTCCACCAGGATGTACTAAACCAATTTCTCTACCAAACTGATCAATTGCATTTCCAATAGCAGTATCCATTGTTTCTCCAAAACATCTATATTTTCCACCAGTAAACGCAATAACTTGCGTATTGCCACCTGAAACATAAAGTGTAACAGGATCTTCTGCGCCAGTCTTTTCTTTTCCAATCTCAATATGAGATATACAATGATTTATTCCCAATAATGGCTTCTCATGTTTCAAAGCTAACGTTCTAGCAACCACAGCTCCTATTCTAAGACAATTAGGAATCCCAGGTCCTTGACTAAAACAGAATAAATCAATATCAGAAATCTTTACCTTTGCTACATCCAGCGCATCCCTTATAATATAGGGTGAATTATCAATGTGATGTTGTGCAGCTTCCTTAGGATGTATACCACCAACCTTAGGCTGATACATTTTCTTAACATTAGCCAAAACTTCACCAGTATCGCTTACAATACCAACACCAAAAGTATGGGCTGTTGATTCAATACCTAAACATAACATAAATAGAAATTGAAAAGAAACCTTAATAAATACTATTCTTTCTTTGGAGTTTCAGGTTTCTTCTGGATTTCGGGCTTTTTCTTAATCTCACTATATCCACATTTACCACAAGTAATTCTTCCTTTATGAGCAGCCATTACAACACCTGGTCCACATCTTGGACAAAATCTTCCATCTAACTTTCCATCCTTGTACTTTGTCCACATTTGAGATTTCTTATGCTTACTCTTACTTGGAGCTTTCTTACCCTTTTTCACATTTCCTTTCTTCTTCTTTCCCATGTAATCACTTCTATTTGATAGACCTATAAACTATTTAATAGTTTCTATGCAAGCTGATAGCAATCTCTACATCTTGCTTCATAAGAATTCTTAGCTCCAACCATCACAATAGGATCATCTTTCTTAGCAGGAACTCCATCCACGATTCTCTGTGTATATGCAGCAGCTTTACCACATTTAACGCAAATAGCTGTTATTTTATCAACCTTTTCAGCCAATGCCAATAATCCAGACATAGGTCCAAATGGATCTGCTTTAAAATCTCTATCTAATCCAGCAGCTATCACTCTAATACCTCTATTTATCAATTCTTCAGTCACTTCAATAATACCATCATCAAAAAATTGAACTTCATCTATTACTAGAACAGCAGGATTATCCAAATGATCAAATATTTCTTTTGAATTTTTTACAGGAATAGTCTCAACCTTTCTACCATCATGAGAAACGAGAGAATCAATAGAGTATCTATCATCTATTCCGTGTTTGAACACTTGCACCTTCTGTCTTGCTATAAGAGCTCTTCTTATTCTTCTAAGTAATTCTTCACTCTTACCAGAATACATCGGACCGCAAACAACTTCAACCCAACCTCTTTTCATAGCCATAACTAATCACCTCTTAACAAATAAAGAAAAAAGTAAATTTAACTATTTCTCTTCTGGAGTAGCTTCTTTAGGTTCTTCAGCTTTAGGTTCTTCAGCTTTAGGTTCTTCAGCTTTAGGTTCTTCAGCTTTAGGTTCGTCTTTCTTTCCATATATTGCAATTTCTTTTTCTTCCCATATACTTGCCCATATCTTACCTGTAGCTTTTCCATGAGTTGACATTATCTTAGTTATCTCAACCTTATTCAAATCTGAACCAAACTGCTTTGCAACAGCTACTTGCATATCAGCCTTTGAAGGTGTTGAAGAAGCATAGACAATAGCGAGAACTATCTCTTTCCTTTTCATAAGTGGATTAGCCTTTTCTGTTACAACTTCCATATTCATTTACGTCACCCTTTACTGTTTTTCTAATCTTTTGATTCTGTCTTTAATATCCTGAGAATCTCCAATCATCGTTGCGACATCATCATCTATTCTTTCTATCATCTTATTCTCGAGAAGCTTTATATTCATAATGGTATCCTTATCCATCATATCCATTCTTTCTCTTAGCTCCTCTATGGTACTAATGAAATCCATAGAAGATTTCTGTTGTGATTTTCTTTCTCTAACAACCGCATTAATATCATCTTTCACAGAATCCATCATATTAACGAATCTATCTTGATCTTTCTCATGCTTAGCAAGTTCTTTTAATTGCATTTCCATCTTATCAGTTTCTTTGCTTATCTTACTATCGATATGATCTTGCATGTCTCTTCTTTCGTCATCAAATTTCTTAGTCAACAGTTTCGAAGTAGCGACTTTCTCATCCACAAATTCTTCAAGAACAGATAATCTTTTCTCAACCCTCTTAAACGTATTATCTATCATTTTATCCATTTCACGAGTTTTAGCCTTCTTGATACCTGCTTTGACATTCTTTTCAATATCTGATAATGCTTTTCTTTCAAATCTATCATATTTCCTCGCAAACTCATTATCTCTTTTCTTATCAATATCTTTAAGTACATCTTTCACAGATTCAAGAACATTCCTCTTGAAATCAAGGAAATTCTTCTTAAGAATTTCAGAATTCTTCTCAATAGTAATTTGATTTTTATTTACTATCAAAAATTTTCTCTCTATATTCTTAAGACTCACTTGGATATCTCGTAAATCGTTTATAGTCACTTCTCTAGCCATAAAAACACCTTACCTATCATACTTTTATGTAATCCTTTATATCTTCCTTCGTTTTTATATCTTCAATTCTCTTTTTCTTTTGTTTTTTCTTGAAAACATTAAACACATTTCTCTGTATTTCTCTTTTCTTTGCAGTACGCTTTTTCTTAAGTTCATTTAATCTTCTTTTACGATACGCAAATTTACTATCATGATGTTCTTTTATTTTTAATCTTTGCTTTTCTAATGCTGCTTGTTTTACTTCCAATATCTTTCTCTTTATGTTATCCTGTCTTGTCTTTGATCTAATCTCTGCTTCTTTCTTTTTCATTTCTTCTTGCTCTCTTTTCCTTATTGTAGCTTTCTTAGCAGCAACTTGTCTTAACCAAGTATTATGTGATTTTTTATGTTCTCTATTCAGACCTTGCCTACTTATCTCTGAACCAAGCACTTGTTTTTGAATATCATCTAGTATAGTTGATTCTTTTTTCAATAACTTTGTAAGTGGAACTTCAGCAAGTGGTTTACTTACTGCAACCTTTTCATATTGAGCTGTCTTTTTAGCATATACTAATTCCTTTCTTTTAGCAACACGAGCTTCAATCTGTCTGGCCTTTTGCTTTGCAAGCTCTTTCTTTTTCATCATAGCTCTTTTAGCAACAACCTGTCTCAACCATAAATTATAATATTTATCTTGTTCTCTTCTCAAAAGTGATTTTCTTAATAATATAGCTCTTCTTTTATTTTCCAAATTCCTTCTATTCTCAGC
>JAAOXY010000103.1 GCA_018221065.1 Candidatus Aenigmatarchaeota archaeon
ACACAAGTAGAAGAGATGATGAAAGAAAATCCTGAAGGATATAAGGATTTTGCACACAGTATTGATAGAATAGCTGTTCATGAAGGTTGTAAAAAGTATCTAAAACCTGATAGAGAGTTAGTCCGTATGTTCAACAGTCTCAAAGGTGATTATGATTTATTTGTATTGAGCAATGGAAATTATGAACATATTGTGAATGTTCTTGCATCATTGGGTGTTGATTACAATATATTTAATCCGATAATTGATCGTGATGAATTAGAAGAATCTAATGTTGGACCTAAATTCAAAGGAAATGTTGGACCTTTCAAATATGCAAGAAAAAAACTAAAGCGGGCTTCTAAACGAATCGTCTATGTTGGTGATGATGTCGGTTGTGACGCAGAGGGTAAGAATATTGGAATGAAAACAATACTTACCTGGAGACCTAAAACAAAAAAATCAGAAAGAACATTAGTTGACTGGGAAACTAAGAGCATCTATGATGTCCCTATTGCTGTAAGAAAACTTCTATAATCAGAAGATTTATATACTTTCTTAACTATTTTTCCTTTAGATTGAGTTAAACTTATTAAAGTGAGTTAAATTGGTGATAAAATGAATGAAGATAATATTGAATCTGCATTAAAATCTTTTGGATTAACTGAATATGAATCTAGAGCATATGTAACCCTTCTTGGTTTAGGAACTGCAACAGCTGATGAGCTTTCTAGAAGAGGTAGAATACCATTACCAAGAGTCTATGATACTCTTACTGAACTTCAAAGAAAAGGGTTTGTCCTAATAGGAAAAGCTAGACCTAAGAAATTCAATCCTATTCCAATAGAAAAAGCTTTGAGCAATTTCTTATTTAATCAAAAAAAGGATTTTGATGATAAACTCAAACATTTGAAAGATATGATACCAGATGTAAAGAAATCTGCATCAGGTATGCCTAAAGGTAAGATATCTTCTAGTAAATGGAATGTATGGTCTTTTGATAGAAAAACAAATATAGGAAGAATATTGGATGAACAAAAAATGGATGCTAAAAAAGAGATACTAATATTTTCTGGAGATTTGTCATGGTTATCTGATTTATCTGACATATTGAGTAAGCTAATTAAAAAGGGCGTTGAGATAAAAGCTATAGTGGTTGATCCAAAGAACGAACCACAAGTTGCTAAGAACATTAAAAATGCTAAGAAAATAGGAATGAAAGTTAAAACTGGTTATGACGGCATATTAAGATGTCACATAGTAGATAGAAAATTAGCTTCATTGAATATGATATCATCAAAAGATGGAATAAATCCTGCAGGAAAAGGATATCCTGGAAGTGAAAAAGATAAATCTTATGAGATGTTATCATTTGATAATTTTGTCATGATATCTGCTTTGGTAGAAAACTTTGAATTCTGGTGGAATAAGTTAAAGTAAACTTATTTACACCCATTATTATTTTCTTTTACCACAACACATTCTTCTAGTTCTTCTCTTTCTATACGAGGATTTTTCTGATCTACTTTTTCTGTATAATTAAAAAGCCCATCATAAAGTAATGGACAATCATCAAAAATTATACCAGTCCATCCTTTGTGATCCTGCCTTACTTCTGCTTGTTTGTGTTGTCTTTGAGCCCAACCTTTGGTAAAATCTCTGTATATTACATAAACTGATTTCCTTCCATCATTTCCTTCGATTATACCAAATTTGTCTCCTTCATCATAATTATGAATGTCAACTTGCCCTGGCAATAAAATACCTTCTGGTGTCTCATGCATGTTCATTATGTCCCAAGCAACACCAATAGCAAATGGTGAACCATCTTTATCAAAAACTCTGAAATAGAAATCTAAATCAGCACCATTTTCTAATGCTTTTCTAGTAGCATTTTTACTCATAGTTCCCATTTCAAGATATTGATTATCAAATTCATCTTTAGATTCCTTAGCCTGTTTTATCTTTTCTTCTGTTGGCCAAAAATCTAGGTCATTGGACATTTTCTTGTATCTTTTTGCATTTTCTATATATGGACCAAGTTTTTTCTCAAAGTCAATCTTTGTCTCTATATTCAATTTCTTTAGTTTTTTGTTCTTTTCGGTCATGCCTTCTTTAAAGAAATTAAAGACATGAATATCATTAGGACCAACATCAAGTGTAAATGCTGTAGGTTCGGTTCCATTTAATCTTACATTATACGCTAAAACTTTAGGAATTTGTTTGTAAAGGAAATTTTTATCATTATCATAAATATCTATATCGACTAAATTTGCTAGATTTGCCATATATCCAAAAAATTGACTCTGTTCATTGTGTAATACTTCTGAGAGACGCTCTACTCTTGACTCTCCATTCTGGCCATTTCCGTTTTCGGTTGGGTATTCTATTAATTTCTCAACATTATCAAGCATGTTAACACCTTTTTCTAGATACATATAAATGGAACTATTACATTTATATAATTCACTACTCGAACAGAATAAAAAGCTTCTATATATTACCCTGATTAGAGTCAATTGATTATATATACTCTGAAAGCGATATATTACTATACGTCTTTTGACGAACGTGAATATACCTTTACTACTAAACGCGAGTAAATATATATAGTCTATTTGCGATATATAGTAAAGAAGGTGTCTGAAATGCATAGAGGTAGAAAAGTGGTCTTTGTATCACACTGTATTTTAAATCAAAATGCTAAATCTATTGGAAGAGGCAAATATCCCGGTGCTATTAGAGAGCTAATAGAGCTTTTTGCTGAAGCTGGTGTTGGAATAGTCCAATTACCATGCCCACAACTAGATTTTAACAGTGGACTTGATAGAAAACCAAAGAATAAGTCAAGTTATGATAAAAAGGACTATAGAGGAGCTTGCAAAAAACTTTCTTCTTCTCTTTTAAAACAAGTTGAAGGATATCTTCAAAAAAATTATACTGTAATCGGAATTCTTGGTGTTGAATCTTCTCCTACTTGTGGAGTACAACAGATTGCAAATGGCAGTAGGAGCGTTCCAGGAAAAGGAATCTTCATAGAAGAATTGGAAATAGAAATGCAAAAGAAAAACTTCCAAGTTCCTGTGATTGGAATCAATCTTAATAACATGTATAGTTCTATGGAAAAACTTCAGTCGTTACTGAAGTACACTTAAAGTGATTAATATGATTGGATGGTTAGAAGATGGTATCGACGAGATAAGTGCTGGAAAGAATTTTCTAGATAAGCAAAGTACTTTGAAAGTCAGAAAAACAAGAATAAGAAAGAAATAATTACATTTTTTCAGGTGCTTCGATACCCAAAAGGTATAGCCCTGAATTTAAAACTATTTTTACAGAATCCACAAGTTTCAGTCTTGCATCTTTTAATGATTTATTTTCTGCTTTTATGACTGGAGTTGTCTGATAAAATTCATTGAACTTATTTGCAAGATTGAAAAGATACAATGCTAAATGATGTGGTTTATAATCGTTTGCTGATTTTTTAACTATTAATGGATATTTTGCTAAGAGTTTCAATATCTCAGTTTCTACTTCTGTTTCAAGATTTTTCACATTCTTTAGAGTTGGTTTTGTTTTTGCTTTCTTCAATATTGAACTAGCTCTTGCATGAGTATATTGAACATAGGGACCTGACCTTCCTTCAAATGATAACATCCTATTCCATTCAAAGACTATGTTCTTTGTCCTGTCTGTGGAAAGATCATTAAATATTATTGCTGCTATTGCAACGTCATGTGCAATCTTTTTCTTCTTTTCTAATTTAGGACTCTTTTCTTCTATTAATTTTTCTGCTAGTTCTTCTGCTTTGTTTATTAGATCTTCTAAGAATACAACTCTTCCTTTTCTTGTTGACATCTTTCCTTCTGGTAATGATACTAAACCAAAATTAACATGAATTGATTTTTCTGCCTTTTCATATCCTAAAAGTTCTGCTGCTGTTATGAATTGTTTAAAATGAAGTTTTTGTTCTGAACCTACAACATAGATGTTCTTGTGGAACTTGTATTTTTTCTTTCTATATTTTAATGTTGCAAGATCTCGTGTTGCGTAAAGTGTTGCTCCATCTGATTTCTGTATTAATAGATCTATCATATTGTATTTTTTTAGAGAAATAACAATGGAACCGTCAGGATTTCTTTTTACTATATTTGATTTGAAAGCATCTTCTATTACTTCACGAATCATCTTATTGTAAAAACTCTCTCCATTTTGAATATCAAATTTAATATCAAGTCTCTCATATGTCTTTTCAAATTCTTTCATACTAAGTTCTTTAAACCATTTCCAAAGTTTCATATTTTCTTTATTTCCATCTTCAAGTTTCTTGAATTCTTCTCTTGCTTTTTCTAAAAGATCTTCGTTGGTAATTGCTTCATCGTGGAACCTGACATAAAGTTTTAATAATTCTGGTATTGGGTCTTGTTTAACTTGTTTCTCAGAACCCCACATCTTATATGCTGTAATAAGTTTTCCAAATTGTGTTCCCCAATCACCTAAATGATTATCTGCAATACATTTGTAACCAAGTGACTTGTAAATCCTGTAAAGAGAATTTCCTATTATTGTTGATCTTAGATGGCCAACACCCATTGGTTTTGCAATGTTTGGTGATGAGAAATCAATAACAATCTTCTTTCCTTTTCCTTCCTTTGAAGTTCCATATTTTGTATTTACTGCTTTCAATATTTTTGAGGAAACTTTTTTCCAATCTATGTAAAAATTAACGTATGGACCCATGACTTTTATTTCCTTTATGTTTTTTATTTTTAAATCTCTTACAAGTGCTTCAGCTATTTCTGTTGGTGGTACACCTTTTTTCTTTGCTATATTAAAACAAGGAAATGCAAAATCGCCAAATCCCTCTTTGTCTGGTTCTTCTATTTGCAATACGTCTACACCAAGCTGCTTTGCTACATCTTGTTTAAGATCAAACCATATGTCCATACAAAATCTTTGACTTCTTGACTTAAATTACTTACCTAACTCTCTTCTTTTTCCATTTTTTGTGAACTTGTAACATCTCACCGTATAATTGCTTTAAGAGTTCGTCTTCTTCGTCTTCATTTTCTTGATATGTTTTTCCGTTAACTTCAACGTTAAAGTCACTGTATACTGTTTCACCATTTTTCTGGACTACTTCCATTGTAACACTACTAGTATATTCCATCACTTACTCCTCCTTGGATGGATATCGTGTGCATATCCTATTGCATGATCAACTGTTTTTGTTAATCCTTCAGAAAGATTTCTTGCTATTGGTAAATCATTTGATCTCAAATGTCCTGACCCTTCGACCATTGAAGCTTCAATATTTTTATATTTTGCTGACCAAGCTGATGCTTGGACTACGACATCTCCATAATATTCAGTCACCTTTCTCGACCTCCTTTGCAAAACGCTCTACTGCACGTTTCATCGCATAGTCAACACAATAAGATGAATCTTTTGTTATGTTTCTTGAAATCTTATCATCGTTTGAACTTGCTGAGAAACTTCCTTCTACTTTAGAATATTCTCCGAATACTCCTGCTCTCCCACTATATTTTTTTGTTGCATGAAACTCTGCCATAAAAAATCACCTATAATTCATTTGTTAGAAGACTCAACGAGTAACCATTGTTTCCACTAACTTGTATCTTTTTTTCATATCTCAACGAACCATTACCTGATTCATAACAGTAAGATTCTACTCTTGACTTTAGATATTGTTCAGAATTTTTATCCACCATAACATCACCTGCGACTAGAATGTTCTCTTGCCCATTCGTCGTATCTTTTCTTTTCTTCTTTCTTTCTTTGTGAATAATCGTCTTTCATTTTATCCTTAACAGCATCGTAATCATTTGCTCCTACAGAATCTTTGTCAAAATCTTTCATGTATTTATTTATAGAATTTCTATCTTGGTGTACATTTCTATGATCTATAAATCCTGCTCCATAATCAGTTTCAACTGTTAAGTTGTTTCCATTTTTCTTTATTTCCATTCCCATACTAACACCTCCAAACAAATATTGTAAAATGTTTAGAAAATGTAAGACTGACTACAAAGAGTGGTAAAACTAATGATAATAAAAAAAAGAAAGAATTGGGCTGAATTTAAGCTAACGATAAAGCTCCTAATCCAAATATGCCCAATATTGTTGTAAGCATTGTTGCTGCTACCATGACCAATATAACTATGAATACTATTATCAGTATTGCCCATGTTAGGAATGCTCTCATCATTGAATACTCGTGTGTTTCCTTCAATGCAAGTGTTAACAGGTATAATCCATAAATTCCTAACAGTCCGCTTAACATTGATATTCCTGAAATTCCTGTCAATGATGCTACTGCACTTATTAATCCTGTAACTATAGCAAGTGGTGCTCCATAAACTGCTAACAAATAACTCTGTGTGTTAAAGTTTCCTTTTCCACCGAAGAGTTTAGCAAACAGTAATAATATTCCTGAGAATATCAACCAACCTATTATTGTTGATATTGGACCTGAAATTATTGTTGTAACATCTGCTGCTGAAGTAATGATTGTTAATAGTGCTACTATAACTCCAGAGATTGCAAACATTATTGCACCGTCTTTTAGATTTGCATGTCTTGCTTGTTCTTTAAAAGTCTTAGAAGGTTTCATCAAAGCATTCTGCCATACTTTAATTAATTTGTTAAAATCTACCATTTTTTTCACCTTTTCTTTCTACGAATTTTCCTTATTGGTTTTCTTTTAGAAATGTAGTATGATACATAAATCAAGTAAATGTAAGGCATTAAAACTATGGATATTATCATTCCTAGGAAATCTGCGAAGTTCAATTCTTCAGTTGTACCAGAAGCAATTCCTGTTATTGATGAAATAAGTACTGAGAATATTACTACTGCTATCAATAATATAATAGTTTCAACATAATTTGCTCTGACCATTCTTATACTTCTTTTTATTCCTGTTATTGCTCCTACTTTATCCAATACAACAGAATATGCACTAAACATCAATAATGGCATTATCAATAGGAATGCTAAAACAATCGCTAATATTCCTATTATCATAATAATTGGATTAAGGGCAGCTAATGTAATTACTAATAATATCATGACTGCATAGACTGTGAAAACAATCAACATAATAAGAAGATTCAGAGCCAAAAATGTTTTCCATCTATGTTTTGCCTCATCGAACATAGTACCGAGTTTTACTTTTCCTTTTCCTTTCAATGCGTCTGCACAGACCTTTATGAATGCTGTAGTAAGTATAGAATAAATTGCTATCCCAAACAGTATGATTAATACACCTAATAGTATTCCTGTCATATTGGCTTCTGTAAATATGACTTCAGTAAGCATTGTTGTGAATTCTGCATCAGACATAGTGTCTGCGTTAGTAACTAATGATGTAGCGACTGGTGCTATCATGAAAATAAGTCCTATTATCAAGAAAGCGTATAAGATTACAGATAATGTTACAGAACCTGCTACTAATGGTTTCCAATTCTTCTTTAGTGCTTTCCAAGCTATTCCAAAATGTTCTAATGCCATAGTGTAGATTAGAAAAAGTCAAATATAAAGCTTTCAGATTGGCAATAAAAACATCATCATGACTTCAAGAACTACAAGACCCACACATATTCCTAAAACATGTTCTGGATTTAGCTTTAGTATACTCTCATCTTCTTCAAAATATCTTACTAAACCAGCCATTCCACTTGGTGCTTGTTGTTGCTGTTGTTTTGCCATGCTACTCACTTACTTTTTTAGATATTTAAAGGTATCAACTATTTTGTTCATTTCATTAGAATCAAAGCTTATTTTTCCTTCTTTTTCCAAATAGAATAATAATCTTCCATAACCCATCTGAGAATCCTTTAGATTTAGTTGTTCTGCTATTTTTCTTACTTCTGATTCTTCTCCTTCAATCTCTATGTATGGTCCTAAATGTGTCACATCATCTAAAACTATTTCTACGTTGTCTTTAATCCAAACTTCTCTCTGTTTTGATATCACTCTTCTTCTGACCATTATACTTGAGAATAAATCTAGAGCTGATTGTGGATCATCAATATCCAAAGAAACTTCATCCCATCGATTTTCTTCCATGAAGGCTTTTAGTTCAACTGCTGGTCTCTTGTTTTCTACTAATCTGATTCTGATAACAAAATAACCTGATTTCAAATCACTTCCTGGTTCCCATGTTTTTGGTTCAAAGATAAGATCATGCATCTGGAATGATTCTTTTTTGGAGAAACCTAATTCTTGTATTCTGTCTTCAATGCCTTCTGGCTTTTTGAATCTAAGTTCAAACTCTTCCATACAGAATATTTAGAATGAAAGTATAAAAGAAGTAGTGTGCTGGGCATAGCCTGTCTTATGTGAAGCGGATCGAACTCAAATCGAGTTTTCATCTGTACCGCTCGACAGCATTTATCTTAGCGACCTACCCGCCGCTCTTTCATCATCACGGCCTACTTGGTCTTGCACCGTGCCGACAGAGTTGGTAAGGAACATCTAACGCTCCAACACAACTATCTGAAACTCTCGCCTCAATCTCTCGTGAGATGGCACATTATTGGTGGACAGAGCTTCCTCCCTTTCGGGGCAGCTGTCTACCCAGCTCACTAATTATAGTAATTTAGGAACGTATAAAAAGGTTTTTATTCTTGGCCATTATCATTAAAATCAAAGTTTGGCTATTTTCCATCTTACAAGCAAATTAGAAAATAGGATTGGAACAATGAATTTGAATATTATGCTTGATGCTATAATTATAGAATAAAGATCAGAAGTTATTAGACCATTGTCAAAGAGTATCTTTATGATTATTATACTTGTACTGAATCTTACAGAAAGGCCGATTCCCAAAAGAATGGATTTTTTTACTCCTAATACATTTCTTCCGACAAAATATGAACCTAAAAGTTTACTTGCTTTTGATGCAACAACTATCAATAAAACGAGAAATGGATATGTTATTATAGAATTAATATCCATTGAAAGTCCTACCCATAAGAAGAATATTGGAGCAAAAAGACCATATACTATAGCTTTGAGCTCGTTTTCAATTTCTTTAAATCTTGTTTTGGGCAAGAATCTTCTTACAGCTATTCCAGAAAGCAGTGCTGCTATTGGTTCAATATGCATATATTCTCCTATCCCTAAAAAGAAGAACAGTAGAAAGATTGCGAAAAGAAACAAAATTTTAATATCCAAAAATTGGAATTTTTTAACTTTCTTAAATTTTGGTGAAATAAATATTATTCCAATAAATAAAAGAATTGATCCTATTATCATTCCTATATTCAAATAAGTATTGGATATAGAATCGTGACCTATTAAAAATACGACAAATATCAAAATCAATATTTCGAATATATCATCAAGAGTTCCTATTCCTATTATGCTCTGTCCTAATTTTGTATTCAATATTTTAAATTCATCCAATATGGGAACTAAAATTGCTTCGCCAACAGTGGCAAATGATAAACTCACAATAAATGCAATCAACCAACTGTAGCCAAATATGAAATGAATTATTAATGTACCGATACTAGCTTCAAAAAGAATGATTACAAACGTAGCTCTGATTATAAAGTTTTTCATCTTTTTTAATTTTGTTAAATCGATCCCAAATCCTATTATAAACAGTAATAGGTACATTCCTAATTGCGCCATAAATTCAAAAATTGGAGAAGATGTTATAGATTGAAATGGATTATAAATTGCAAGAAATGAACCTAATAGTAATGCTGCAAATATCCACGGAATCCTTAATTTCTCTATAAATATACCTAATATAATAGTCAGTAAAAATGATATGGCCAAAAATAAAAACATATTTAGCATATTATATTTATTTGAAGTAACTGTATTTAAGTATCTATAAAAATATTTATTGAGTTTATATATCCTCATGGCTTTATTTATTTATATGGAATCGATTGATATTATTAAAAATTATCTTAGGAAATCAAAGTATCTTAATCATGCACCTAAACGGAATACATTGATAAGGTTTTTATTACTAATCAGTATTTTAATCATTTATTTTATCTATATTTCATTACAATATGGGATTGGTAATGGTTTTATGATAGGCATTTTAACTTGGAGTGTCTTTGTATTGTGTACTCCAATCGCTGATGCCGGATTTCTTTTAGATTTTCCGATACGTTTATTGACAAAAATTCGAATGATTTACTCAGAAATTGTTGTATGGACTTTTGCTATTTTGATGAATCTTTATTTTTTAACTTTTAATCCGATGATATATGAAAAAACTGGAATTCTTCAATTATTCAAACTTATACTATTGAATCCATTCCCATTTTGGATCATAATTTTTATTTCAGCTATTGGAACATTTTTATCATTGTATTTTGCTGATGAGATGATTGATGTAAGTAAACATATTCATAGAAAAAAATATCTGAAATATAAAAATAAATACAGATTTATTTTAATTGTGTTGATAATAATTTCCATCTTGATGATTTATAATGCTATTTTAAGCTATATTGGGATTAATCAATTAAATCTTCTTTTTTAATCAAATGCCTGATTACTGATATAATTAATAATTACAATATAATACTAAATATAGCTAACGCTAGTTCTTAAAAAATAAGAAAATAATGGGAATCATAAGCTACTCCTGTTTGCACACAGAGTGCTTGGGGGCGGTTCAGTCATTTTCCCAAATAACTACTAAACATGTTTACGGGTTTTAACGCCCTGCAACATGATCATGTCAAATTAACTAGTAAAGGAAATTAAAGGGGCCTAAGCCAAAAGGCCTTTAGTGGTAGTGAGCTGAATACGTCGCGTAAGCTTCGTACTTACACCCCTACTCTATCAAACGGATCGTCTATCCGCGGCCGGTTGCTTATTTTTCCCGGTGGTTTCAGGCTTAGATGCCCTCAGCCTTTAACCATTATGGCGTAGCTGACCAGCGATACCTTTCGATAACTGGTCGACCAGAGGCCACGAGTGCGCGTTCCTTTCGTACTTGCGCATTCTTCGGGTCAAGCAACGACACCCTCAGAAGATATAAACCGTACTGTCTTTATCGTTTGTATAAAATTTTTAAAACTAATATTCCGTATCTGGTAATCTGATTTCATCGCTAGCTACAGCTAATGCATTCGCACTAGCTTTTGCTAAAGCTAATCAGAACACTGGGACACGAAGACCTCGTGGAAGCAAATTAATATTTCTAAATATTTTGCACCTGTTCCACAGAAGATAACCCTATACAAATCACGACGTACTGAACCCAGCTAACGTCCCCCTTTGATCAGTGAACACCTGCACCCTTGGCCGCAGCTGCACGGCCAGGAGGGGGGGAGCCGACAGCGAGGTAGCAACGCGCGGGGTCAATAGGAGCTCTCGCCCGCCACGACTCAGTTATCCCCGGGGTAGCTTTTCTGAAGTCACCGATAGCCATCAGGACCAACTCGGCGTTTCGCTAGCCCAGACTTTCGTCTCTGGATCACTTGCGTTGCGTGATCCAGTCAGGCTGACTTTTGCGCTTACACTCTACATCCGATTCCTGACCGGATTGAGTCAACCTTAGGGCACTCATGATCTCTTGTCATGAGTGTACCGCCCCAGCCGAGCTGCCCACCAATCGATGTTCCCCCGAGTCGAAGGTTAGCTGTGCGATTATGGAAAAGCAGTGTTACATTGTTGCCTATCTAAAGCCCGCGAGCCTTAGCATAACAGCTCCTGCTTACACTATGTGACCATAACCACACAACAACGACAGGCTGCAGCAGAGCTCCACGGGGTCTTCTCTTCCCTCTGAGGGTCTGTAGCCTTCTCGCTACAAAAGCAGGTTCGCCGGACTCCGGTTTGGGACAGCGAGGAAGTCGTTAAGCCGTTCATGCGGGTCGTCATTTAAACGACAAGGGATTACGCTACCTTAAGACGGTCAGAGTTACCGCCGCCGTTTACGAGGGCTTGGCCCGGTTGGAACCAGGTTTCACACACTCGCACTGGGCAGACATCACCGGCTATACAAAAGATTTCTCTTTAGCAGCCAGCTACGTTTTTGTTAAACAGTCGCTTCCTCCTTGATACTGAGACCTATGCACTTCTGCATAGGCAACCCTTCTACCGAAGATACGGGTCTAATTTGCCAAATTCCCTAAACCGGAATTATCCGATACGCCATTGCCTTCTCAGCAAGGGGCACCTGTGTCGGTTCTGAGTACGAACTTGTACAATCCTTCCTTTCTGCATTTTCATGGACTCTAGAAATTTGCTGAGCTCGAGTATACACCCAAGCCATTCACGATTTCAACCAATTCTCTCCATGACGGAACTCCTTGGTCTTATACGCTTAGCTTACGTCAACATATCCTACAGTGTCTGCAGAAAGGCTTGCGTTACCGCGTGTATGCACTAGGTACAGGAATATTAACCTGTTTCCCTTTCTCCAATCTCAGTTAAGAATTGGATTAGGATCGACTAACTCCCGACTGATCGTCATTGTCGGGAAAACCTTGCCCTTTAGGCGGATGAGATTCTAACTCATCTTTGTGCTACTACTAGCAGGATTTTCATTCCTACACGGTCCACATCTCCTTACAGAGGTGCTTCTATCCATGCAGGACGCCTCCATACGCTATGTCTTTCGACATCTGGGGTATCGGTAGTTAACTTACTCCCGTCCATCTTCAGCGCATTAGCCCTCGAAAGGTCCGCTGTTACGCGTTGTTTAACGGATGGCAGCTTCTGAGCCTACCGCCCTTCTGTTTTGGGACTAACACAACTTTTGTGACTTAGTTAACATTTTGGGACCTTAACCCCAGGCTGGGTTGTTCCCCTTTCGGAGCTTTACCTTACGCAAAACCCCTCACTCCTGTCGTCTACAGCGTTGACAAATTATTAGTTTGACAGCAAAGCCGGAAGTTTCCTTCCTTAACTTTCCAATCAGTGCTTTACCTCATCAACTACCTCGAACAGAGCTGTGCTGGGACACATTTCTGGAGGAACCAGCTATCACCGTTCTCGATTGGCTTTTCACCCCTATTCCCAGATCACCCGAATGCTTAGGAACAATACCGGTAACGGACCTCCATGAGGGTTTCCCCCCACTTCATCCTGTCCAGGAATAGATCGAACGGTTTCGGGTACTGCCCCTGTGACTTCTCGCACTTTCACACGAAGCGCCTCACCGAAGTTGCGCGCTTTTTGCTTTCGCTACGCCTACGTGCCGTAAGACACTTAAGCTTGCCACAGAAACAAACTCCCTGCCTAGTGTTTCAAAACTTACACCATGACGCTGTAAACCACTGGTCGTACAAACTCCTCACGAAGTGTTCCTTCCCAATGGCACCTTTCACGCCATGATAGACTATAACTAACTGGTTTCAGGGTCTTCTCACCTTCGGCTAAGAATACTTTTCAGCTTTCGGTCACCCTACTTGTTCGCTATCGGACTTTCCAAATATTTAGAGTTTGGGGCTGATGTCCCCATTCCTGCTGCGTATCCAGGCAACAGTACTCGTTATTTGCAATCAACTGTTCGGTCTTCCTCTACTGGACTATCACCATCTACGGTAAACCTTTCCAGGTTACTTCGAGTCAACCAACGAAGCTGTACACAAACACCACATCTAGTTACATTTCTGCAACCATTCGGAACGCTCTGATCCGTTTTCAGTCGCCCTTACTCACGGAATCGCAATTGCTTTCTCTTCCTCCGCTTACTAAGATGCTTCAATTCAGCGGGTTCCCAATCCTTCCGGATCACCAATCGAAATTGGTACGAAGTCGCATTAGGCAATCAGTGGTTCAAAGGCAGCTTGCGCCTCGCCACTGCTTATCGCAGCTTGCTACGACCTTCATCGGTTTGGAAAGCCTAGCCATCCACCAGTTAGCATTACCTGCTTAGACCCTGTCTCTATCCTTTACTAGTTGTCATTGATCATAAGATCTCACGTGACTCAATTGACCGTCGATGAACACTATCATCAGCTTTCGCCTCAACAGGTGTTCAAGATTTTATCATCGTCACCAACATTCTTCCACCATAAGTTTTCCTTATGATGTGCACATTTATTTTTTTACTTCACCGTCGTATACCCCGTGGGCTTGTCATAGCACTAAGTGCTCAGCCGCGTTACGTATCATTCATCCGGTGTCTCACAATCTTGGCATCGTGTGAGCATGATTTTTAAAACGGGTAAATATGTCTGAGTTGGATATAAGTCACCCTTGTGGGTTAGAAATCGCGTCATCTAGTCGCCTAATCAGCATAATCCATTTTTTCAAATAATTATTTAATTATTGTACCTCATCACTTGTAATCACCCGCTATGAACTTTCTTTATTACGACATAAGACTATTTAAATCTTTCGTTGCCATTTTCGGGATTTTGAGGACTCAGATTTCAGTAAATCGAGTATAATTGGAGTTGTTATCTTAGAGAAATCAGCTTTTCCATGACCCCATCCATAGAAATTATTGGTCCATTCTTACATTGTTTCTCATTATAGCTCTCTATGTTGTTTTTCTCAATTCCTAAGGTGTAGAATATGAATGGTATGAAACCAGCTTCGTGATCTCCTGTTTCTAATGAAGTTGGATGGTCTGCTACTACAGCTAAAACTGTTTTATTGAAGTCGACATACTCTAAAATCCTTCCAAGAACTTCTCTGTCAACTTTTTCTACCATTGCTTTTTTCATTTCTGGATTTTTATCATGTGCTGCAATGTCTGTTGCTTTAACATGAAGTAAAACTAAATCTTTTTTCTCTAATAACTCTAAAGCTTTCAAAGTTTTGTCTCTTAGATCTGTATTATAATCTGCTGTTGCTGTGTGTAAGTCAGGAACTTCCATGTCAAGTATTTTTCCAATACCTTTTACAATCGGTGAACCTGCAACTACTGCACCATCCAAACCTTGTTTTTCTTTTAATGTTTTAACATATTTGTATTTTCCCGGTCCTCTGAAAATAACATAGTTTGCAGGAACTTTTCTTTCTGTATTTGCTTTATGATCTTTTAGAATTTTGTAAACTTCATTACTCCATTTGTTTAATGTTGCTACTGTCTTTGCAGCTTTGTTGTCATTAGAAGTTGGTTTAACTTCTGGAACTTCTACATTTATTTTATGTGGATCGTTTCCAATTATATTCAAAGAAGATTCAACATTATTTATTGTAAGTACTGCTCTGTGTCCTAATGATTTGTGTAACCTTACTGTCATACCTTCGATATTAATTTCAGAAATACTTTGAGCAAGTTCTTTTAATCCTGTTGTTTCTCTGGCTGCTCTTCTGTCTTTTAATATTAACTTTGGACCAAACTGTCCTTCTGCTTTTTCTTCAACTTTTTCTGAAACTGTTGCAAAGTTTGCTCTTAAACATAACTCATCTGTTTTTGGTTGAATACCAATACCAATAGCTTCGGCATAACCTCTTCCAGGATATTCGTCTTGTTCATAACCTAAAAGATGAAAATGTGATTCACCAGAACCAGGATGTTCATTAATGTTATTTTCAATCATGCCACACAAACCGTCAGAAGCAAGTTTGTTTAAGTTATCTATTTTTGCTATCTCTAATGTTGTGTCTCTTTCTTTTGCATCTGGCATTCCATCTAAAATTAACATTAATATTTTTTTCATTTATTTCACCCTATTAAACGTTCAGTTTCTATTTTAAAACCTAAACAGTTTACACCATTGGTTCTACTGAATGCTTCTATACCTTCTCCAACGTCAGAACAATCATATTCATAATTTTTATTTATCATTTCTATATCTCCTATACATATTCCTTTAACAATTCCACCACTTTGATTACCTTCACAATCTTTAAAGTCACTAACTACTTCATATGGTGATACAAAAAGAACAACCAATATCATGATTGTAAAAACCGGTATTATGTTTTTATTTATATATATTTTCATAATCATCTCTCCAGCATAAATATTTTCTTGTGCTCTTCTGTTGATGGTACTTTATCCAACAACATTTTATCAGTGTAAGTTTTTCCGATAATATATGGTTTGTAACTTTCGACAAGTTTCAATGCTTGATCTAATTTACTTTCATGTTTAGAATAAATTGTAAACAACGTTGTACCTTTCTTTACTTTGTCACCCATCTTGACATTCATCTTTATTCCTGCTTCTTTATCCCTTGGTGCTCCTGCAGTTCTTGCTAAAGATGCCATCTCTGCATTCTTTATCCAAAGAACTCTTCCTACATCATTTGATTTGATGTGAACATGATAATCACCAATTGGGATGTCTGATGGTTTTATTTTTGGGTTTCCGCCTTGTGCTTCAATTATTTGTCTGAACTTCTTGTTTGCTTTTCCACTCATAATTATTTTACGTGCATGCTCTGCACCTTGTTTCCTGTTTACACTCATTGTCTCAAACAAAATTCCTATTATATGACTCACTTTATTGATTATATCTTCTGGACCTTTTCCTGCTAAAGTTTCTAGAACTTCTCTTGCTTCTAATGCTGGGCCCATTGTGTAACCTAGTGGTTGTTCACCAAAAGTTATTGCACAAGAAATATGAATTCCTAATCTTTTTCCTATTTCAACAAAATCTTCAGCAAGATTTCTTGCAGAACCAATTGTCTTTATCTTTGCTCCTCTTCCTGTTGGAATATCTATGACAACTGATTTTGATCCCATTGCTTTTTTCTTTGACATTATTGATGGTAATAATAATGGATCAATACTTAGAGGATGTTCTATCTTTATGAAAGCATCATCAGCTGGTGCTAAGTCTAATGCACCTCCCCAAACCAAACAACCTTTTGTTTTCTTAACAACTTCAAGTATCTCCTGTATGTTCAAATCAACTGGTGCAAGTACTTCCATCCTATCTGCTGTACCTGCAGGTGATGTTATTGCACGAGAAGATGTTTTTGGTATTATAAGACCTGCTGCTGCAACTGTTGGAAC
>JAAOXY010000104.1 GCA_018221065.1 Candidatus Aenigmatarchaeota archaeon
CCATACAAATTATAGGTTTCAAAACTTTATATTCCAATTTCTGCAATTATTTACAGGTGGTATGGTGGAAACTTCTATTTGTGAAAGTTGCTTAAGTTCAAATGATTTATGTAATTTATGTCAGAATAAACTAGAATCAGGTGACGTAACAGAAAAAGACATAGAAGTTTCTCGATTTCTCTTCACTCTAAGTGATAAGGTCAAAAGTCTTTCTGATATAAAGATAGTTAAGATAATAGATTCAGAATGTTTGATAATAATATCAAAGATAGGCGATGCTGCAAAGCTTGTAGGTAAAAATGGTTTTGTAGTAAAAGCACTTGCAAAAGAATTTAAGAAACCTATCAGAGTTTTGGAAGAAGCCGACACTTTAAAGACTTTTGTTGAGAATCTTATATCCCCTATTTCTATACAAGGTATTAACACATTATACACAAGTGAAGGAGAGGTCTACAAATTCAGGATTCCTTCTAATTACAAAGGAAGACTGAATATAACACCTGAAAGTTTCTCAGATATTGTCTCTGATATCTATAATTGTAAAGCTGAGCTTGTTTTTGAACAATGATTTTATAAAGACTAGGGACTAAAAAAGTTCATGCGTATAGCTACAATAGACAAAGAGAAATGTCATTCAGACAAATGCCAGAAAGAGTGCATCAATTTTTGTCCAATAAACAGGAAAGGAGATAGATGTGTCTATTTGGGAGAAGATAAAAACGCCAGGATAGAAGAAGATATCTGTATCGGATGTGGTCTTTGCGTTAAAAAGTGCCCATATAAGACAATAGAGGTAGTCAATACGCCAGAACAATTAAAAGAAGAACCAATTCACAGATTTGGTGAAAACCAATTCGTTCTATTCAGATTACCATTTCCTACAAAAAATGAAGTAGTTGGATTATTAGGTCCAAACGGTATGGGTAAGACAACAGCTCTTAGGATATTGTCAGGAGAGACAAAACCAAACATGGGAAAAACACAAGATACTGAATTATCTGAATTAATCAAGATATTCCGTGGTACAGATCTACAATCACATTTAGAAGCATTGAAAGATGGAAAAATGACAGCAGTCATTAAACCACAGCAAGTTGACATTCTTACAAAAGTAGATAAGACTGTATCAGAGCTGTTATCAGAACATGATGAAAGAGGAGTTAAAGATGATGTTATTAAGAAACTTCAACTTGACGCATGTATTGATAGAAAACTTGCACAATTGTCAGGTGGAGAATTGCAGAGAGTTGCAATAGCAATAGCATTCTCAAGAAAAGCTGACATCTACTATATTGATGAACCATCAAGTTATCTTGATGTATTTCAAAGATTAGAAGTTGCTAAACTCATTAGAGAGCTTTCAAAAGAAGCATCTGTCATGGTCGTTGAACACGATTTAGCAACTCTAGATTTCTTAGCAGATAAGATTCATGTTTTCTACGGTGTTCCAGGAACATATGGTATAGTATCAAAACCACAGAGTACCAGAGTAGGAATAAATCAATTCTTGGATGGATACATCAAAGAAG
>JAAOXY010000023.1 GCA_018221065.1 Candidatus Aenigmatarchaeota archaeon
CCATTATTATTAGGTATCGTAGCTGGTCTCGGTGCAGCAACAGGAGAACTTGTTGGATATACAATAGGAAGAGGTGGAAGAAGATTTGGAATAAAGACAAAAAAATGGGATAAGAAATTAAATGTCGCAGAAAAACTCTTCCAAAAATATGGCGGATTCTTTGCTATCATAATAATTGCAGCAACTCCAATACCAGATAATGTCATGGGGGTATTCTGTGGGATGATAAGATATCCTATGAAGAAATATTTCGCAGCATCAGCCACAGGAAAAATAATAATGAATATTATCATTGCTTATGCAGGATTCTTTGGAATAAACTTTGTTATCACACTGATGGGAGGCCCCGTTTTAGCGTAAGAAACTTTGGCAACGTTAATAATGTTGCATATCCCATCACAAAATAAGATGTTCTTTTTCCAAATATCTCAACATTCTTTTTCATTATACAATCAATTGGATCTCCATCACAGATTATTCCTGCATCACCTACAGAAAGAGTTGTATGTGAATCACTTCCAGCAGAAACAGACATGTTATAGTCTCTAGCAAATTCTGCTGATTTTTTGTTAAGACTTGAGAGTATGTTTCCAGCATTAAACACTTCTATAGCATCTGTTTTTGCAGCATCTTCACCAAGACCTTTTTTCACAGATATTGCTTGAAACGGATGAGCAGCAACTGCAATACCACCAAGATCATGTATTCTTTTTACAGTTTCCTCAACAGACATGTTTGGTTTTACATTTTCTTTGATTCCTAAAGCAACAATATGCCCCTTTAAACTACTAACTTCAGCCCCAACGATTACTTTGAAAGTTTTATCTATAGCTTTAGCATATTCTTTTGCTTTCAGTCCACCTTTAATATTATCATGATCTGTTATTGCTATCCCATTCAAACCTTTCTTGATAGCAGCCCTTACCATACTTTCAGGAGTCTCAACTGCGTCAGAATAGTTAGTATGAATATGCATGTCAAACTTCAAAGAATCACCATGGAACGAGCTTGACTTTTAGATGATACCCTATGATACAAGCTAATCTATGTACTATTGGAGTTATTGCCAACATTAAGAATACTACTTCTAATGTCAATGGAACAAACCAGTACATGAATATTATCATACCTATTACAAAATCAAGTTGATCAAATATTAGGAATTCTTGACCTCTTTTCATTCCTTTTCTTCTCTTGTAAAAGCTCTCAACAATATCTCCAGACAATGCACCAACTGTTATCAGAATAGCCAAGAAGAATGTCATTTTAGGCAATTCAGCTCCATATTGCATTGCAAATGAATTAATCTGCGGATAGAAAGTCTCTTGTACAAATCCAGTTGCCAATCCAGCTATTAAACCTAGAGTAGTACCTTCGAAAGTTTTTCCATCTCCAAATATTCTTCTAGTACCAATGAACTTACCAAGATCTAACGGTATCTTACCTTTAGCTAATGGTGGAAATGCATTAGCAGCATACGCTGGTAGCAAAAACCAAATAGCTATGAAAAGAGCTGGAATCCATATAGCCATA
>JAAOXY010000105.1 GCA_018221065.1 Candidatus Aenigmatarchaeota archaeon
TCCAGGAACATATGGTATAGTATCAAAACCACAGAGTACCAGAGTAGGAATAAATCAATTCTTGGATGGATACATCAAAGAAGATAATGTTAGAATACGAACAGAACCAATAGATTTCAATTTGGGAAGATCAAGTGTGATGCAAGAAGGAAAAATCTATTTACAATGGGAAGATATTGAAAAGACTCTCGATACTTTTTCACTGAAAGTAAAAGCAGGTTCTCTTAACAAAGGAGAGATTCTAGGAATATTTGGTTCAAATGCTCTAGGAAAAACAACTTTTGCAAAATTATTAGCGGGAGAGATAAAGCCTGACAAAGGAAAGGTTGATCATGAAGTTACGATATCATACAAGCCACAATACATAAGCACAGATTTCCACGGTACTGTAATAGATTTATTGCAATCTAATGTTGATAATATATTATCAGAAGAATTTCGTTCTACAATAATTAGACCACTCGGTTTGGAAAAATTAATGGAAAAGACAGTTAGCAATCTTTCAGGTGGAGAATTACAAAGAGTTGCAATTGCATTAGCACTTTCAAAAGAAGCAGATGTTTACTTATTGGATGAACCTTCTGCATACTTAGATGTAGAACAGAGACTAGCAGTTGCTAAGACGATTAGAAAACTTTGTGAACATAAAGAATGTTCAGCAATGATAATTGATCACGATTTATTATTCTTAAGTTATCTTTCAGATAGAGCAATGGTCTTTAGTGGAGATTCAGGAAGAAATGCTGAAGCAGAACAATTCCAATTGCAAGAAGGATTCAATAGATTCCTAAAGGAAGTTGACGTAACATTTAGAAAAGATCCACAGTCAAAGAGACCTAGAGCTAACAAGCCAAATAGTCAAAAAGATCAAGAACAAAAAAGAGCCAACAAGTATTTCTACGTAGAATAATTATAATATTTTTTCAATCTTGTCCAAGTCAAAAACTTCTTCAACCGATACAAGTATTACAGATTTTGTTGAATTATTACCATCAGCATTTCTTTCTACTCCAATATCAAAATATTTTCCTGAAGAATGCAATTCAACTTTACCCTTTATTCTATAATAATTACCTTCATGTTTGATTACTAAACAAGCCAATGGATTTTCAGTAAGATTATTCAAACTCCTGGTTGTTTGACAAGCATTGATTAATATTTTATCATCAATCCATCCTTCACACATTACAAAAATCGCATGCGGTTTCCCATCTTTAGAACTTGTAGCAAGAACCATTTCTCTATCTTTTTGTACTACATCTTTCCAATTCACTTTCTCCACCTCTCTAATGTTTTTTCAATTTTTTCTAATGGTAGATTAATTGTTAATATTCCTAAGATGATTCCCATCAATGCACCAAATATGACATCAAAAGGATAATGCACACCTATGAATACTCTACTAAAAGCGACAATAGATGCGAAAATAAATCCAGGAAGCATAATCCTTTTATCAGCTTTACTCAACACCACTACTAAAGCAAATGCAAGAACAGCATGTGCAGATGGGAATGATGAAAGAGCAGAATCAGCTACCAATCTAAACGCTTCTAAAACTTCAAATGGTCTTGGCCTCATTATCAATAATTTCAATAACAAGGTAGGTATTCCCGTTACAAGTACAGCTCCTAGCAAATAACTTGCGGTCTCATACTTTCTTCGGAACCAGAAAAGTAATGCCAAAGCTGACCAAATATAATATGAACCAAGGTAAGACAATGAGACAATTATATTATCAAGAACGCCAAAAGTCATTGAGTTTACTGAATAAAACAGATAAACATCTTCTTCTACAAATGAATTAATATAGAATAATGAAAGTCCTAAGATTACTAGATACAAAAAGATCAAAACAGCAATCTTATTAAGGTTTTTCATAACCATATTTAATTGGAATCAAATATAAAGTTGATTATTATGAGCAGATATTTTTTTGAAGGAATAGAAATAGAAGTACCAGATTCAGTCTATGAACCAAGAGAAGACTCTATTTTACTAGCAAATCATCTAAAATCTCTTAAAGAAAAAAATATGGAAGTCTTGGAGATGGGATGTGGTTCAGGATTACTGTCGATAATTCTAGCTAAAGAAAATAACGTAACATCAGTTGACATAAATCCAGTAGCAATAGATATAACAAAAAAGAACGCAGAAGATAACAATGTTTCTCTCAAAATCATAAATTCTAATCTTTTTGATCAGGTTGAAAGCAAATATAATCTCATAATTTTCAATCCACCATACCTTCCAGATTCAGATGATATTCCTGGAAATGAAACATGGGCAGACAAAGGAACTATAACTAAATTTATCAAAGAAGTATCCAATTATCTCAAACCCAACGGAAGAGTATTAATGATTGTTAGTTCTCTCACAACAGAAAAAGACGTTATTAAAGAGTTTGAATCTCTTGATTTCACAGTAAAAGTTCTCAAAACACAAAAAATCGCATGGGAAACCCTCTTTTTGCTCGAATCAAAACTATTATAAGGTGATTATGGAAAATATAATCAGGTGCAAGCATGAAAAAGCTGTTAATCTTATTAATCTTCATAGTATTACTGGCGCCAGTAGCTTCTGCTACAAAGAACGTCACTTACATAACATCATCAGCAACAGCTTCTCAATGTTCTGATCTTACAGGGGACGATAAATGGTTCTGTGAAAGATTAGAAGATGAGATAGGGTATGATGTTACCTTAGTTCATGAAAATCAAGTAAGAGACGGTACTTCTATATGGAAGACACCAGCTAGCAAATCAGATTTGATATTTTTTGGTGTTATAAGTCAAGCCATGATAGATGGTAGTAAAACTGATAGCACAAAGTTTTGTAGTAATGTTACAGCTTATACAGGTTCAGGAAAAGCAAAAGTTTTCGGAACTTTTTTAAGTATATACAATGATACATCATCAGGAAAACAATTAACAGGTTGTGCTTTAGGAATTTTAGGATTAAGTTCTTCTTATAGCAATAACATATGTTCAAATTCGGGTTACAGTGGTTTCAAGAAAAACAAAACCGGTTACCCAACCGACAGTTTGGGTAGTAGCCCAGTATTGTTGAGCCCAAAGAGAACAGTCTATGTGCATGGAACTGCAGGTCAAGGTGTTGGATGGGTTAGTGTAGTCTGTAACACTCCGCCAACAGGAGCATTAGCAGGTGAATATTCTGTTGTCAATAATACATCAACGGGAGCTTTCTGGGGACTGACTGATACAGCTTCATTTACAAGTTCTACAAAGAATTTCTTTGATAGAATGGTATGGTATATTCTTGATGATACAACTTGGGCAATGTCGGGAAAAACAATACCAGCATCACCAACAATAAATGAAAGTATGATATTGGTATCTAAGATAACACTTAGAGGAAGTCCGGTTTCTTCTGGAACAGTCAATTATACTATTGATCAAAATGGAGGAGTAACTGGAAATCTTGCATACAATTCTGCTTCAACTTGGTGGGAAAAATATAATGTTAAATTACCTTATGCAGTTACTTCTAAGTATAACATAACAGGTTATTCAGGTTCGACATTGATGGGTCATACTAATAATGATTTTGACGTTGGTAATCTTACAGTGACAATAAATTCTGGAGATTATATGACAAATAGTACTTACACAATCAATGCAACTGTTTCTGGCATTGCTTCTTCAGCAATGAACTACAAGATATGGAATAAGACAAGCTATACAACAATATCAACAGGAGCAGTTGATTCATGTTCAGGAGCAACTTGTACAAGAATAGTAAACACAAATAATTTTGACGAAGATACTCTCATCTTAGAAGTTACAGTACAGAATGGTACTTTGTCAGGCGGATCCTATAAACTCATATCTACAACAGGTGCAAGCAGTTTAGATATTCAAACCGATGATGATGAATACAGACCAGGAGACACAATAGATGTAGATGTTTACACAACAGGCGTAGCAAATACAATGAAACTTTCTGTTATAGATCCTCTTGGTTCAGAACTTCTTGAGAATTCATCTATGACACAAAGTTCAACAGATGATACCCATTGGTATAAATCTTATACTCTTGGTGAAGGAGTTGAAAATGGAACTTATGAAATAGAAGTTTATTCCAACGGTGATTCACCTATAATAGAATCAGAAGAAGTTGATGTCATTGCTTGGATAATAGCACCATCTCTTGACAAGTCAGTTTATTCTTCTGGTGACACAGTTGAGATAAGTGTTACAACCACTAAAGTTCATACAGATCTTAATTTTACTATTAAAATAAATCTTACAGACCCAGACGATGATGTTACAATTGTAGAAGATGGTTTTCTTTTCCCAGGCGAAATTCCCGATGCGTCATCAAATGGAACATTCTCTACAGATTATAATCTATCCAACACAGCAATAGGTGGTGAATATTCAGTCAATATTTACATAAATGATTCTTATGACAGAGAATTTGAAGAAACTTTAGAATTTACAGTTGGTTCAACAAGTCTATTACAAGTAACACCTTCAAGTTGGGAAGTTTCTACAACAGAAGGCGGTTATTTCACAAAAGAATTTACTGTAAAGAATATAGGAAATGAAACTCTTGAAAATTTCACAATATATGAAAGCGGTGATCTCGGTGCATACCTTGACACATCAGAAGATAACATAAGTAGTATTTCTGAAGGAGCTAGTAAGAAGTTTAATGGATTCATGACACTCAATACAGGTGGAACAAAAGCAGGAACAATAACAATAGAAAATTCAAAGACAAAATATGTTATTAATGTAACAGGAACATATTTGGCAAATGCTACCAAACCAAATGAAATTTTTGTTGCACCGTCGACTATGTCAGTAGTTTTACCAATAAATAAAAAATTAGAAAAGAGCTTTGCATTAACAACAATTTCAACAGATGGAGTAAAAAACATAGCACCATCTATTACGGGTGATATTTTTGGAATAGTTCTAATAAAATCTGCACCTTCTAACATAACAATAGCTGAATCAGGTACAATGGTTATTGAAACCAACACACAAGCAAAAGAAATAGGAACATACACTGGAAGCATTGAAATAGCAAGTTCAGCAGGAACAGCAAAAATAAATTCAATTACAATTGATATTATTCCAGATCTAAGTGTTGAAGCAAGGGCAAGAAAAGTAGAATTAGAAGACCTTCAGCAAAATATAACAAAATTAAAATCAAGAAGAAAGAATGTAACTGAAATCGAATCTCTTTACAATACAACAAATATTCTTTTGGATGAAGCTGCAACACGATATGAAGAAGCAGATTATGATACATCAAAGATAAAATATGAACTTGCCTTAAGCAATATTAACAGTATAGAAACTAAGATAAATACTCTCGAGACTGCACAAGAACCAGCAGCTGATTATAGTGGAATAATTTGGATAGTTGCAATACTTGTTGTAGTCATAATAGCAGGAATAATGATATACAAGAACAAAGACAAGATAAAGCAATTCTTACAAGACAAAGGTAGCCACAGGAAGAAAGACCAGCCAAAAGAAGAACGTAAGGAATATTATGAACCAGTTGGTGAACAAGGCGGATACAGAACAGACTACTACTGATAAATTTATATTTTAATTATCATCTCTATTTACTATGCCTATTAACGCAAGACCGGAATTTTTTAAAGCTCAAGGAGAATATGCTAATGCTAAAACTCGTGCTGAAAAAATAAGAGCATTAGAAGAAGTATTAAGATGCGCTCCTACTCACAAAGGTGCAGATCATATCAGAGCTGAGATCAAAGCCAAGATAGCAAAACTGAAAAAACAAACTGTCAGAAAAGTAGGAGGAAGGATGACAACAATACCAAAAGAAGGAGATGCTCAGATATGTATTATGGGATTGACACAATCGGGCAAATCAACATTATTATCTAAGATGACCAATGCTAAACCTAAGATTACTGGTAGACCATATACCACAGTAAAGCCAGTAATTGGTGTTTCTATGTGGCAAGGTGTGCAATTCCAGATGGTTGAGATACCTTCAACATTTCAAAGAGTGCATATGAACATAGCTCAGAACTGTGATGGAATAATACTTGTTCTAAATCCTAAAAAAGCTCAAGAAGAACGAAAGGAAATGCTCGCTATATTAGAACAGTTCAGGATAAGAAAACCGATGACAATAGTTAAGATGGAAGAAGATATTGATATAGAAGAGATAAATCTTAAAATTTGGGAAAAGTTGAATAAAGTAAGAATATATTGTAAAGAACCTGGCAAAAAACATGCTCCAAGAGCTCTTGTTCTAAAGTATGGGTCGGATATTGGCGATGTTGCTGAAGATGTTCATAAAGATTTCTTGAAATTCTTCAAATTTGCAAGAGTTTGGGGTAAATCAGCTAAACATGACGGTCAGACAGTAGGCAAAGAACATGAGATAGCAGATGGCGATATAATCGAAATCCATACCATCTAGCTTAAATATTTTGGGCTCTTAATTCTATTATGGTTTCTAGTCTGATTAAGACCAAAGCAGATTTGGACAAGCTACCTGCTAGTTGGTATTCTGGTGTTGAGAAAAGTAGAGAAAAAGCCAGAAAGCTTAACAATAAAGTAGTAGCTGTTGATCAGACTACCTCAGTTGTTGTGGGAAGACTGATAGCAATAGATATCGATAAATTGTGGAACTTCAAGTATCCATATTGTAAGTTGACATTGAGAAATCCTCAAAGATATAGATCAAATGGTAATTTTGAATGCAAAATGAGTGAGATAGAATTATTTTTTGTCAATAAGCCTAAGATGCTTCTCGATTTAGAGGAGCTTTCTGATAGGCATCCTATCATTTATAGAGCAATAAGGAAACAGATTAAAATCTGTCCATGATTGTTACGGAGGAGATTATGATGGCTATGACTCAATTAAAAGTGGAAGTTGACGATGAAAGTAAAAGAGGACCTACAAAATGTCCAAAATGTCAAGGAAAAATATTGATAATCGATGGTACTTTCATCAAATGGTTAACATGCCCTAAATGCAAGTATAAAAAACTCATATCTAACAAAGACAAGCCGCCAATAAAGGTAACATCATTAATGGACTAATAATAGACTAATTCTTTATATGGGGCTGTATGTAATCTTATAGTGGTGCGTATATGTTAGTAGAAAATTATTCTCCAAATATCAGAACAGCACTCAAAAGAGCTAAAATAAAGGTCGGTGACAGAATAACTGTCGAAAAAGGAAAAGAAAATCATGAAGGCCTTCTTATGCCTAGAAATGATCTAGGAGATAAAAATGCACTTGTTATAAAATTAGATTCTGGTTACAATATCGGTATTGGATTTAGTTCAAGCATGAAGATATCTAAAAGTAATAAAAAAGAACCAACAAATATTAAAGAGGAGGTTGAGTTTGAGATGGGAAAGAAAGCAGTTCCTAAGTTAAAGTTTGATTCATCAAAACCACCAGTATCATTGATATCAACTGGCGGTACAATCGCTTCTCGTGTAGATTACAAAACTGGTGGTGTTAGAGCTCTAGAAAAGCCAGAAGAATTATTGATGAATGTTCCTGAATTAAAAGATTTTGCTAATATCAAAGTTATTTCTCCTTTCAAAAAGATGTCAGAAGATATGGATTATAAAGACTGGCAGAAATTAGCTAAATTAGTTGCTAAAGAATTAAATGCTGGCAATAATGTTGTAATAACTCACGGCACAGATACATTACATTTCACAGCAGCCGCCTTATCCTTTATGTTAACTAATCTTCACAAGCCAGTTGTTCTTGTTGGTTCTCAGAGATCAATAGATCGTGGTTCTTCAGATGCATTTTCTAATTTAGTATGTGCAACTCACATGGCATTGTCAAATGTTGGCGAAGTTGGTATCTGTATGCATGGTTCTATGAATGATGATTACTGTACATTCAATCGTGGTACAAGAGTTAGAAAGATGCACACAAGTAGAAGAGACACATTTAGAACAATGGGCGATGTACCAATAGCAAAGATGTCGACAAAAGGTAACATCGATACTATTTCAAAATATAATCATAGAAAGAACGAAAAAGTCAAAGTGGATGACAAGTTTGAACCTAAAGTTGCTTTGTTAAAAGCATATCCAAATTCTGAACCAGAAATTTTAGAAATGTTAGTTAAGAAAGGTTACAAAGGTTTTGTTATTGAAGGTACAGGTTTTGGACACGTTCCAACAGATGCTAAAAAGAGTTGGATTAATACAATAAAGAAATTGACAAAGAAAAAGATTCCTGTCGTAGTTACAGCACAGACTTTGTATGGCAGGGTCAATGAAAATGTTTACACTAATTTGATTAAGTTATTCCATGATGCAGGTGCAATACCAGGCGAAGACATGTTACCTGAAGTTGCTTATGTTAAATTATCTTGGGTTCTAGGACATACAAAGAATCCAGACGAAGTAAAGAAGATGATGTTAACAAACATTGCTGGTGAGATAACAGAAAGATCTGTTATTAATACATTACAGGTGTAAGAAATGAAAAAAAGTCAAGATAGAATAAAAGACTGGTGGGAAGATAGTTCAAAATGGTATCAAAAAGATGCAAAGATACATACAAGAGCAGCTCATTATGGACCATATGCACCAGATGAAGATAAACTGAGATTGTTAGGTAAGGTTAAAGGAAAGAAGATTCTAGAGATAGGTTGTGGGGGAGGACAATGTTCTATAGCTTTTGCTAAAGAAGGAGCAAACGTAACAGGTGTAGACATATCAGAAGAGCAACTAAAATATGCTGAAAATCTTGCAAAGAAGAATAAAGTAAAAGTAAAGTTTGTACAAAGTGATGTCCAAACATTAAAACAATTTAAGTCAAACGGTTACGATATAGTTTTTTCTACTTGGGCTTTACAATATATACCAGATTTGAAAAAATGTTTCAAAGAAGTTCATAGAATTCTTAAGAAAAATGGATTGTTTGTATTTAGTTTCGGTCATCCTTTTCACGAAAATATTAATCCCAAAACAACAAAATTAAAATATAATTATAATAAACCCGGTAAGGTTGTTGAGACAGAAACATGGGCAGACGGCAAGAAACACACATTCATAATGTTCAAAAGAAGAATAAGTGATATTTATGATGCTATAGTTGAATCAGGATTAACATTAGAAAAGATATTAGAGCCTGTAAAATTAAAAGGTCAAAAAGCATGGACATCAGATCCATTTACAGACGATTTCTCACTTAAATTGGCCAAGATGGTTCCACCAACAATAATATTCAAAACAAGAAAAAAGTGATTAAATGGATTACGAACAATTGGGAACAAAAATAGGAATAGAAGTACACAATCGTTTAGCTACTAAAAGAAAATTATTTTGTAATTGTCCTGCAAAGATAACAGAAGAAAAACCAGATTTAATTATTACCAGAAAGCTTCGTGCAGTTGCAGGTGAACTAGGTAAAGTAGATCCTGCTGCAATGTTTGAAGCATTGAGAGGAAAAGATTTCCA
>JAAOXY010000106.1 GCA_018221065.1 Candidatus Aenigmatarchaeota archaeon
ACAAATGCAATCTTTCTGTTGTTGATAAGCAACAGTTTATAGATGACCTTAAGAGAGATGATAATATTCGTAATGTTGATGATCTGAAAAGAGAAATATTCAGACTTGATAATGAAAGTAAAATGCTAGTACAAATGTTAAGAGATGAAACTTCTAAGAGGAATAATTTTGAGAATATTATAACAAGTTTAAAGGAAAAGGAAAAGAAGTTGAGAACTATAGAAGATAAGATAAATCTTGATACTGCTTTAATTAATTCTGCAAAAGTTGATATAGAACGATTGAAGGAAAGTCTTGTAAGTGTAGCAGAAATGACAATAGCAGAACTTAGGGAGAAATTCAATTTATTAGAAAGAGAACATTCTGAGATGAGTTATAATCTTGAAAATGAACAAAAAGGTTTTGATTTATTAGAAAAGATTATAATACAAAAAGAAACAAAAGTTTCGGCAATAGAAACTGAAAGTATACCGGAGATAGAAAAGAAGATAGTAGAGAAGAAACATCTTAAGAGTTTGATGAGAAAGAAGAAAACGGTTTCTCTTGAGAAGGAATTAAAAGATAAAAATAAAGAATTTTCTGAAATGCAAAAGGTATTACAAACAAATATTGCTCAGACAGATGAAATACAAAAGAGTCTTACTGAGATGAAATCTGTTGGTGCATCATGTCCGATATGCGATAATAAATTAACTGCTCTTAAGAAAAAGAGTATAATTGACAATAAGAAAAAGAAAATAGATAAATTAATTAAATATAAAAAGAGTTTTGAAGTAACGTTAAATAAATTGGAAAATAGAATTAAAATAATAACAGAAGATATTAGCAGTATGGCGCACGTTAAGGCCAAATTGGAGATGTTTGAAGGTATTGAAAAAGAACATCAATTTTTAAAAGATGCTTTAAAACAATTAAAAGATGAATTAAAACTTCATGATAATGAGAGAATGATGTTAGAGAAAACTATGTCTGTTGCTAAGAAAAGAGTTGAAGAATTGAGAACAGAGAAGGATAAATTAAAGTCATTGTTTGATAAGAGAATGTTAGTAGAAGATAAAATGCAGATGATACATGACTTAGAAAGACAAATAGAAGTGTTTATTAAAGAGAAATCAAATTATTCTCCAATATCAGTATCAAGAATAGAGACAATGGAAACAGAATTAAAATCTGTAATAGCTAAACAGGGTGAACTGAAAGCAAATCTTGAGAATATGGGTCTTCTTGTTGCTGAAAAGAGAAAACGTTTAAGTGAAATTGAAATAAAATTGAATATGTTGGATAATTATTCTTCAGACATAAGAAGAATAGAAGCAATTTCTGATCAGATGAGACTTCTCGAAACATCATTGATATCAACACAAGAACAACTTAGAAAGAATTTTGTTTCTACTGTAAATCAAGCAATGCAAACATTGTGGAGTGATATCTATCCGTATGAAGATATTTATGATATTAGACTTGCGATAGAGAATGGTGATTATGTTTTGCAGTTGCAAGATAGTAGCGGTTGGATGAATGCTGATGGTTCAGCTTCAGGTGGTGAAAGAGCTATTGCTTGTTTGGCATTAAGAATTGCTTTTGCTTTAGTGTTGGCACCGCAATTAAGATGGTTAGTACTTGATGAACCTACTGCTAATCTAGATTCTAAAGCTGTTGAGGATTTGGCTTCAGTGTTAAGAGATAAAGTTGGTGAATTTGTAGATCAGATTTTCCTAATAACACATGATACTGCTTTAGAAACTGCTGTATCAGGTTATTTGTATAAGATAGATAGAGAAAAGCAGAAAGATGGTTACACTAGAATAGCTCAGGTAATCAGGCCAGAATAACATTTAAATTCTTTTCTGTCTAATTTTCTATATGGTAGACATTCATACAATTGGTCAGATAGCAACATATGTAGCTTTTAGTGGAATTGGGCTGTATACAGTTATTGAGGGCGTTAATAGTACTAGAGTTGATTTAACCGATGCTATTTATGATAAAAGTACGAAAATAGGTTTTACAAGAAAAGAAATTAAGAAGTCTAGAAAGAAAGCTGTAAAAAAAATTAAAAGCACTCAGTTATTTAACACCGTTAGCAAAACTTCATAGAGATTCTTTGATTGAATATCATGATAAGTTTATATGAATGCTTGTAAATCTTCGTCCTTTAATTTTTCTTGTTTTCTAAAATTTAAACAAGCTTCTTCTAATGCTGTTCCACGTTCGTTTTTCTTGGATTTTCTTTTTCTTACTTTTAAGAATAAAGGATAGTTTACAGCTTCTCCAACAATAAGAGCTTCACCAACTCTTAAACTGGATATTGTCTTTAAAACATCTGATGTTACACCTTCAGAACTTTCACCTATGTGTTTCAAATCGTAAGGGTTGTTTACTCTTAAGATCATATGAGTGTTACATTGAGACAATGCGGTAGTACTCAAATTGATAGGTCTTTGAGATATTAAACATAAACATGAGTTGAACTTTCTACCTTCTCTTGCAATTTTTTCTATTATTCTTTTACTTATAGCACCTTCAGCACGTATACCTTCTGGTGCAAAGTTATGAGCTTCTTCTATTACTAAAACATAAGGTGGTATTTTATTTGCTCTTCTTGCTTCAAATAATTTTGTCGAAAGATATGTTACAACCATTTGTTTGTTTCTCAAATTCACCATGTCAGAAATGTCTATTATTGTCATGTGACCAGGTTTTGCTATTTTATCTAAAGGAGGATTGTCATAGTTTCCAAATAATCTTGTTTGATGTAAGCTTAATAATAATGTATATAGTATTCCTTTTGTTGTAGATTTTGTATCGCTTTCATCTATGTAATCTAAAACATCTTTCAAGTTGAAAGTTTGTCCTTTCTTTTCAGCATACATTGAAGATAATAATCTAGTTAATTCTCTTTTTTGAACAGAAGACATTGATGGTATGAATTGTGCGATAGTGTTTGCTGATATGTGCGGAACACCTATTTTGAAATCTTTTCCTAAAACAATGTCAGCGTTGTCTCTATATTTTGGATCTTCAGCAAAGCCGACATATTCTCCATGAGTATCAATAACAATAACAGCCATTTGACCATGCTCTGCTTGTCTTTCCATAAGTTCTTCCATTAAGACAGAAGTAAGATAACTTTTTCCTGCACCACTCATAGCTAAGATAGCTAAGTGTTTTTGGAATAATTTTGTCATGTTAATTTTTACTGGTAAATCATGATATTCTACTTTTCCAATTTCAAGTCCTTTGTTTCCATCTAGTCCAAAAAAATTAGATAATATATCGTTTTCAGCCATGTGTACTTTTGTTCCAGGTGATGCTGGGAATGATGAACGCATGAGTTTTTCCTCACTGTAGACACCGAGGGTTACTGCTTCTCCGACCAAATATTCCCAACGGTCTGCAGGAAATAATTCTGTTAAAGATTTTCCAGCTCTTTCAAATTCTTGGACACTTTCAGCTCGTTCAAAATATCTATTTGTTTTTATTATGTCAGATATTCTTGCTATCATTTTTCCTTCTGCTGTATCTAACATTACGAATTGGCCTTTTCTTGCTTTATTATTAGTTATGACAAAAGCAAATTCGCTAGAATTCGGATTAGTATCTTTTGAAATAACTGTACCCAACAATTCCCCCATTAAATCACTCATACAACTATTGCCGGTGCATATATTAATGCTTTACTAAATTAATCTTATTATGAAGATTAAGTTTTTGACTCAGCCGGCTTTGCTATTAGAGCCAGGAAAGGTGTTGGTTATAGCAGACCTACACATCGGTATTGAATATGAGATGTTTAGAGCTGGGATTAAACTACCTTCTCAAACAGAAAAGATTACTGGTAAGATTGAGAAATTGATAAAAGAGACAAAAGCTAAAGAGCTTGTTATACTTGGAGATGTGAAGCATAATGTTCCGACTATATCTTGGCAGGAAATCGATGAGATTCCTAAATTTTTTGAAAGATTGTCAAAGAAAGTAAAAATAACAGTTGTTAAAGGAAATCATGATGGTGATATTGAATATCTTACAGGTAAGGCGAAAGTGAAAGTAGTCAGTCCTTCTGGGTTTAAGATGAAGAATATTGGTTTTGTGCATGGTCAAGCTTGGTTTAAGAAAAGTATGTTGGATTGTGAATATATTTTGATGGCTCATGTTCATCCTATTGTTGAATTCAGAACAGGTAGTTATAGGGCAACGGAACATTGTTGGCTCAAAGTAAAACCTAATAATGATATACTAAAAGAGAAGTTCAAGAGAGAATCTAAGATAAAGGAAATCATAATAATGCCTGTGTTTAATCATTTGATTGGCGGGTATGCTGTTAATTCTGAAGACTTTAAACCATTAGGACCGATAATGAGAAATAAAATTATTGATGTTAAAAAATCAGAAGTATATCTCCTAGATGGAACGTATCTAGGGAAATTAGATAAATTAAAAAAGAAAAATTGATTTTATTCTACAGTTATTGAACCTGTTTTCATGATGCTCAATTGAAGTTCATCTTTAAACTGTCTTACAAAGCCACCTTTGATTGTCAATTGTTTTCCAACTTCAATTCCATTTGACTGATCTCCCCATAGTGACAGCTTTATTGTCTTTCCACTTTCGTCATCAAGTGTTGCTACAGTTAAAATTATCTGAGTTCCGAATTTTGTTGTAACTTCTTTAGGCTCTGATAATTCAATTACTTTTGCTCCTAACTCTACATCTTTCATAAAAGGTTTTAATTCGTTTATTTTCATTCTGCTCCACCTACTACTTTTAATCCTTGCTGTTCGGCTTGTTTTTTAAGTTCTGTTATTACTTCTATCTTTTCTACTTCTCCGATTGTCAAGGTTTCGGATTCTATGATTTCTCCCATTGCTGTTCTTCCTCTAACACCATTAATCTTTATTTTCACTTTATCTCCGATTTTTGTATTAGGGACAAACACTAGGCATCTTTTTACAGTTGCCATACCGTCTCCTTCTCTTCCAAGTCTTGTTATTTCAACATCATATTCTTCTCCTACTTTAATAGGATTGATAAATGTCTCTCTAGGTCTGTATTTTTGTTGACTTCTTTGCCTGTCTTCTTGGATTCTTTTTAGTATATGGTCTCTCATAAAATCACTTCTTTCAATATGTCTTAGAAAGCTTATAAAAGATACTTTTTATGCCAGTACTGATAATATATTGCTATGGCACTTACGGAATCTTTGATAAGTATAATAGCTATTGCCGCTGTGGCATTTTTGGCTTTTAAGATATTCAAGCACATGATAGGAGCTATTATATTAGCTGTGGTATTATTGGCCTTGCTTGTCTTCTTGGGTTGGATTACTATCTAGCTTTTCATATAGAGCGCTTAATAGCAAAGGTAGGAGTATTGTAGCATCTCCATCTACAGTTACATATTCTGCTTGTGTGTCTATTTTCCCCCAAGATACAGCTTCTTTCAGTCTTGCTCCTGATAAGGATCCATCATATTGAGTTGCTGTTGTGATGAAGACAGCATAATTTAATCCACCTTTGAACTGATTCCACCATATTGTGTGGTGTTTTGATATTCCACCACCGAGCATTAATGCTCCGCTTTTTTTATCTGAGAATATGATATTTGATATTTCTTTTTCATCATCTAGGATGTTGACCCTGAAATCGTGATCTTGAGCAAACCATACAAGATTTGTTCCGAATGCTCCATCTGTAATACCTGGTACAAATATTGGGATGTTCTTTTTAGCAGCTTGATAAACTATTGACTGTTCATCATTTAGTCTTTTTCCAAATTCATGAATTAATTCTCGCCCAGACCATTCCTTTTTTTCTTTGTATAATTCTTCTAGAATAGGATTCATGTTCTTTTCTAATGGAAGTCCGTAACTTTCGTTTGGAACGAAGATATTTCCGAGTCTGTTTATTTCTTCTCCAAGTAATTTTTCATCATCATATTCAAAAGAACCATGATAATATTTTCCACCCCATGCTCTAGCTAGGTCATGATCCAGGGTTCCACAAGTTGTAATTATAATATCTACTAAACCTTTTTCTATCATTTGTGCTATAGCTCCTCTTAGTCCAGTAGCAATGACACATGCTGGGAATGATAAGAATTTTACACAATCTTTTTCTTTTGCCATATTTTCTAGAATAGAAGCTGCATCTGCTAGATTCTTTGCTCCAAATCCACCTGATTTTTTCATCTGATCGAGTAGTTCTGCGAATCCTATTTTCCCTAGTTTCATTTCTTCTACTTTGGTCTTCAGTAAATCTTCTCTCATATGTATCATACCATATTAAATCTTTTAAAGGTTATATCTTCTATAGATATTTATGAATCGTTTTGATATTTTAAAGTACTATTCTAATCCTGATGTACAGAAGGTACTGATGGATGTAGCAAAGGATAGAGAAGTTGTGGGCAGATTTGATGATGGACGGTTCCTGCATAGGCCTGATACTTTACTATATACAAAAGATCTTATGGAAAGAGTGAATAAAGGAATATCAACGTTTCATTGTTCTGTTGAAAAGTGGACACATCCTATGAGATTGTCTGCTGAGCTGAATCCTAGTGATTTGGATAAGATGAGAAAAGGGTTTGATCTGATAATAGATATGGATAGTAAGGTGAAATTAGAACATGCAGCTATTACAGCTGAGGTTGTTTGTGAATTCTTGAAAGAGCTTGGGATTAAACCTACTGTAAAATTTTCTGGTAGTAGAGGTTTTCATGTTGGTGTTGCTGGGAATGCTTTTCCAGATAGTATAGATTTTAAGAAAATGACAACTAGGTATCCTGAAGTTCCTCAGAGTATTGCTATGTTCATAAGAGAGCAGATAAAGGACAGATTATTAGATAGATTTGTTGAGTTTGAAGGTGGTGTGGCTGCTTTAGTAAAAGATCTGCCATCTGTTTCCGAATTATCACCTTATGCTTTTGTTGATATTGAAAAAGATTGGGGCAACAGACATTTGTTTAGAATGCCTTATAGTTTACATAAGAAATTTTGGTTAGTTTCTCTTCCAATAGAAGTGAAAGATCTTAGAAGTTTTGATATGAATATGGCAAAACCTGAAAATGTTAATTTCAAATCAAAGTTCCTTGAGAATAAAGATGGCGAAGGAACAGAATTATTATTACAAGCGTTGGATTGGACTGCTAAGCACAAGAAAGAAGAAGTGATAAAATCTGTTGAAAGAAGAAAAGGAAATACTTTTACAACTCCTATACCAGAAGAGTTTTTCCCACCATGTGTACAGACTATATTAAATGGTATAACTGACGGAAGGAAGCGATCATTGTTTACGATATTATCATTTTTGAGATCTGTTAATTGGACAGATGAGATGATACAAGCTAGAATACAGAAATGGAATGAGGATAATTCGAACCCTCTTACAGACAGAACTATCAATACTCAGTTGAAATGGCATTTTAGACAGAATAGAAGTTTGTTGCCAGCAAATTGTGAATCTGATATGTTCTATAAATCGATGGGAATCTGTAAACGTACTAAGTATTGTGGTAAGAATCCTGTGAATTATGCTTTCAAGACATACATATTGAGTCTAAAGAAGCTCAAAAACGCAAAAAAGGTGAAAAAGTAACTATTAAATTATTCGGATTCTAAGGTGTTGTTATGGATTTGATATCATACGAGACAATTAGGGCTGTGCATAGAGTTGAGAAAGAAGAGCAGCTGCAGAAATTGCCTGAAAATTTCTTTGAATCTGTGAGATCATGGTTATCTCATAAACAGAAAAATAGTGATAGTGTTTCTCTGTTGGAGGTTCATAATGCAAAGAAGCTTTTGGATGATATACTGAAGAGAAGAGAGAGAAAGATAATTTTGTCTGCTATGAGGACAATGAGAGGAGAAGTTCCTCCAGTTAATTTGACTGATTCTGAAAGAAGATTTTTTGATGAGATTGTAGTGTTGATGAAAGCTCATAGACAAGAAACACAGGAAAAGATGATGGGTTATGCTGAAGTTGTTGAAAGTAAAATTGATGAGATAAAGAAGACAATGGCAGATATCAGACCGAGTGAGATAGTAGAAGAATCTGTGATAAAGGAACCTGTAGTAGAAGAATCTGTAGTAGAAGAACCGGAAACGGTAGAGATTGGAAAACCAGAAGAGATTATTAATAATACGTCTAAGAAATTTTTAAAAATACTTTCTGATATTCCAAAATTTGTCGGAAGTGATATGGAAACATATGGACCTTTTAACAAAGGGGAAATGGCTAATTTGCCGAGTAATGTAGCTGAAATTCTTATATCGAGAGAAGTGGCTGAGTTGATGACAGATTAAATCATTGCTATTTTTTAATATCTATTCTTAGATCTTTTGGTCTGAATGCAAGAGGTAATAATTCATTTATAGAAGTTATAATGATTTTTTCTTTTTTCGTTGTTGATAGAATTATTTTCATATTATAATCGGAAATTTGCGAGACTTCATACAGTACTTGTCTACAGCTTCCACATGGTGCAATTACTTCTTCTGTATCGAAATCTTCTCCTCGTCCTATTATTGCTATTTCTTTGTGTTTTTTGTAACCCATAGCATTTGCTCTGAGAATAACTCCTCTTTCAGCACATATTGTGCTTCCATATGCTGAGTTTTCGAAATTTGAGCCTGTTATTATAGTTCCATCATTTGTTAATAATGCTGCTCCAACATAGAATTTAGAATATGGGCCATATGCAGTTTCCATTGCCTTTTCAGCTTCATTTAATAATTTCTTTTCGACATCCGGAAGTTCTTCATATTTTATATTTATCATAATTATATATTACATTTAATTTTTATAAGATAGATTTGTATTATAGTAATCTTTATATAGTTTATTTGAGAAGTGATAGAGTATGAACATAGCAAAGGCACAAAGAAGATATTGTCCTATATGCAAGAAACACACTGACCATGATGTAAAGAAGGTTAGTGTTGGAAAAGCTAAGGGTGCTATGGCTCAAGGACAAAGAAGATTTAAGAGGAAACTGAGAGGATTTGGCAGTTTTCCTAAGCCTAACCCAAAGGATAGAGCAAAACCTACAAGAAAATTGGATCTTTCATATAAATGTAAAGATTGTGGAAAAGCACATAATGTAGGAAAAGGATATAGAGTAAAGAAATTTGAGTTGATTAGAAAATGAAAGAAAGCATTCCGAGACCAAAAAGTAAGTTTTTGAAAGTACTTTGTACTAAGTGTAATAATGAACAGACTATTTTTAACAAATCTTCTTCTGTAGTAAAGTGTCTTGTATGTGGCGCTGAGCTTGCTAATCCTACAGGTGGCAAAGCAAAAGTTAAAACAAAGGTTATTCAAGTCATGGAATAATAGGAAGACTTAAAAGTCTTGATTTTCTATAAGGTCTGTATGGTACAGAAACCGAATGAATTTCCTGAAAGAGGAGAACTTGTTGTAGCAACAGTAACAAAGGTTAATCCGTTTTCTGTTCAAGTATCAATGGATGAATATGGAAAAGAAGGAATGATACATGTTTCTGAGGTTGCTAGAAAATGGGTAAAGGATATTAGAGAATTTGCTAAAGTAGGTCAGAAAATAGTTGCTAAAGTTGTTAGGTTTGATAGAGATACAGGTTATGTTGGTCTTAGTTTGAAAAGAAGAACTAAAAGAGATTCTGAGGAACGAATGAAGGAATTCAAGAGAGAGACCAAGGCTGAAAGAATCTTAGAAGCAATTGCAAAGGAAAGGAAAATAACTTTAGATGAAGCTTATGATGAAATAGGTTTTCAATTGCAGGAAGTATTTGGTGAAATGTTTAAAGCATTGCAGATGTCTTTGACACCAGAGGGAAGAGAGATACTTGAGAAGAAAAAAATAGCACCAAAGTGGATAAAGATATTGAGTGCAGCAGCAGAGAAACAGATGGAAATTAAAGAAGTTCCAATAAGAGTTATTTTGGAAGTTAGTTGTCCTAAGTCAGGCGGATTGGATATAATAAAAAAAGTACTGATTGAAACTCAGAAGAAATATAATGTTGAAGTGAATTACATTTCAGCTCCAAAGTATTCTATGACATTATACACAAAGAATCCTAAATCTGGAGAAAAAGAAATGATGAAGATAGCAGAAGTAGTATCTAAGAAGATGAAGGCTTCTGGTGGCGAGTGTACATACGAGCGTGAATAATTATGATTCTACGCAAGTGTCCTAATTGCATGAAGTATACATTGAAGGATGATTGCGGTACTTGCAATATCAAAACAGTAAGTCCGCATCCAATAAAATTTTCAATAGAAAAAGAGAAGAAATATTCTAAATACAGAAGAAAGGCAAAACTTTAAGTTGTACGGGGAGAATGATAGATTATGATTGAAACTGAGATAATTTCTAAAACAAAACCGAAATTAAAGGATCCTATTTGTGTTATTGGTTTGCCTGGAATAGGCAATATTGGTAGGATAGCTGTTGGTTATGCTATTACACAATTGAAGGCAAAGAAGTTTGCAGATTTATATTCACCATATTTTTATCCATTTGTTATGATTCACAATGATCAAATTCATATCCTAAGAGATGAATTTTTCTTCTACAAAGGAAAGAAAAGAGATTTGATATTTTTGATAGGAGATTCTCAGACATATGATCCAAAAGGACATTATGAGATTGTTGGTAAAATTTTAGAATTCTTAGAGAGTTTGGGATGTAAAGAAGTAATTACAGTTGGTGGTTTCAGTACAGGTAAAGTTTCAAAGAAACCTAAAGTTTATGGTGTTGTTACAAATAAAAAAAGGATAAAGGAACTTTCAAAACATGGAATATCCTTTGAAGCTGGAACTAAGATTGGTACTATTGTTGGAGCAGCAGGACTTTTATCAGGTTTTGCTGAAATTAGAGGAATAAGGGGAACAGTATTGCTTGGAGAAACTGTAGGATTCCCAATTATAACAGATCCGACTGCAGCCGAAGCAGTGTTGTTAGTATTAGAGAAGATGCTTGGAATTGATATTGACTTAGCAAAGCTTGAAGAGAAGGTAAAAGCTATGCAAGATTTCATAAAGAAATTAGAGCAGATTCAAACACAGGCTGCTGAGCAATTAACAAAAACAAAACCAGGTAAAGAAGATTTGAAGTATATTGGTTAAGTTTATAAGCTTAGCTGATAATTGTAGGGTTGGTGTAATAATGAAAGAGTATACTCGTTTTGAAAGAGCTAGAATAATAGGCGCAAGATCATTGCAAATATCAAGAGGAGCACCTATATTAATAAAGACAACTGAGACAGAACCTTTGAAAATAGCTGAGTTAGAATTTGAAGCTGATGTGATTCCTTTAGATGTTAGGAGACACGTACCAACAGAAGTATTACACAAATGATTTCTTTGCTTCTTCAAATGTTTTTATCGTACCTATGTCTATCCATGTACCTTTGAAGATAAAGCCATAGATATCTTCTTTTTCGTAGAGCCATGTTAAAAAGAATCCCATAGCATCTGGATTGTTTGAAGATTCAATGTATTCTGATATGAGTTTTAAAGAATCTTTTGAGAATATGTAGATTGCTGTGGATACAAGACTGGTTTTTGGAAATTCTGGTTTTTCTTCAAACCCTGTTATTTTATTGTCAGAATCAATTTCGACAACACCAAGTCTTTTGCTTGCCTTTTCTTTATCTATAATATCAAGAAGGCCAACTATTGGAGCCTTTTTTTCATCATAATAATCTATTATTTCTTTTAATCCAAATTCGAACATATTATCTCCAGCTACTACGATTATGTCATCTTCTATGTTGTTCTTTTTAATGACGTAATTTAATCCACCGATTGATCCTAGTTTTTCTTCTTCTTTTGCTGCTGGTTCTATTACTAAATTAACAGATTTGGTAGATTGTAGATTTGATAAGAATTTGGTGAAGTCTTCTTCAAACTTCTTGTTTGTAGATATGTATATCTTTTCTATCGAGTCTATTTTTTCCATCTTTTCTATTACATATTGTACTATAGGCTTTTCGTTTATTTCTAGAAGGGCCTTTGCTTTATTCTGTGTGAGCTCTCCCATACGCTTTGCGAAGCCTCCCGCAAGTATTATTCCTATCATAGATTAAACATTTGATTTCACATTTAAAAATGTTATCTAGGACAATCTTTATTAGTGGAGAATCTAATTTCTAACTATGATTAAAGATATTATTGCCTTACCAAGTTACAATTCAAGAGGGGAACAGACGTTAAAAGTATGGATAATGAATAAGTCTGGTTTTTACTCTGCTTATGCACCTTCAGGTAAATCTAGAGGTAAGTGGGAAGCAAAGACTCTTGATGCTAAAAAGGCATTGAAGGTTTTACCAAGGATAAAGAAGAGACTTATTGGTCTTAAAGAAAAGGATTTTGAGATTTTTGATGATACTCTTGAGAAGCTTGGTGGTAAGAATCTTGGAAAGATAGGAGCTAATCTTTCTACTGCTCTTTCGATGGCAAACATCAGGGCAGCTTCTGATAATAAAGTGTATAAATTTTTGAATCCTGATGCAAGACATGTTCCATTTCCTCTCGGTAATGTTATTGGTGGTGGAGCTCATGGCGGATTTACAAGTATACAAGAGTTCTTAGTTTTTGATCCAAAAGCAAAAGATATTTTCCAAGCAATTGAAACAAATTTCAAAGTGTGGAATGATGTTAGGAAAGTTTTAAGACTAAAAGGTTTTACTGTTGGAAGAAATGATGAAGGAGCTTGGATAATGAGGAAAGATGATTTTAAAACACTTGATTTTATAACAAAAATTGCTGAGAAGCATGGTGCTAAAGTTGGTGTTGATATTGCTGCTGGTGAATTTTACAAAAGAGGAAAATATATTTATCATAGTCTAAAAAAGAAATTTAATTCTGGTGAACAATTAGAATTTGTAAAAGATTTGATAAAAACATATAAGTTAGCTTATGTTGAAGATCCTTTTCATGAAAATGATTTTAAAAGTTTTTCTGAACTGAAGAAAAAAGTGAAATGTTTGATAGTTGGTGATGATCTTTTTGCTACAAATCCTGAGAGAATTATAAAAGGAATTGATAAAGAAGCAGGTAATGGTATTTTGATAAAGCCGGATCAAATTGGTTTGGTATCAAGAGCAATACTTACTGCAGAGATTGCTAAAAGAGGTGGGTTTACTCCTGTGGTTTCTCATAGGTCTGGTGAAACAGAAGATGCATTTATTTCAGATCTTGCTGTTGCAATTGAAGCCCCATTGTTGAAATGTGGTATTAGTGGAACAGAAAGAGTTGCAAAAGTTAATAGGCTAATAGAAATATGGAACGGAATTAAAGGTACTAAAAGAAAACCACAGATGGCTAAACTAAAATTTTAAGCTTTTTTTTAATCTTGGACCAGAAAGAGAATCTTCTATGACAAATCCTTTATCTTTTAATTGATCTCTTATTTCATCTGCTAATTTGAAATCTTTATCATTTCTTGCAGATTCTCTTTGTCCTAAAAGTTCTTTTAATTCTTCAGTTATTTCTATTTTATCATGTTCTAGAACTCCTAAAACTTTATCGAACTTCATCAAAGTTTCATGAGTTTTTGTAAGATTTTCTGTTGAATATTCTTTGTCATCTATTGCTTTGTTAACGAAAGAAACTAGATCAAATATTGCTGCTAATGCTTCTGGCATGTTAAGATCATCATCTAAGTTTTCTTCAAATTTCTTTTCTGTTTCATTTATCTTTTCGTCTATAGTTTCGTTGTATTTGTCAACATCTTCTACGTCTTCTAATCTGTCTAAAAAGTTTATCATATTATTGATTGTATTTTCCGCAGCTTTCAGATTTTCTTCTGTGAAATTTAATGGAGTTCTGTAATGAGCAGAAAGGAATAGATAACGTAGAGCTTTTGGTGAGAAACCTTTTCCTTCTATATCTCTTAGGGTGTAAAAATTTCCTTTTGATTTTGACATTTTTTCATTGTTAACTAAAAGGTGTCTTGTGTGCATCCAATATTTTACAAAAGGTTTTCCGTTAGCTCCTTCTGATTGTGCTATTTCTGATTCATGATGCGGGAAAATATTATCTTCTCCACCTGTATGGATGTCTATTGTTTCTCCAAGATACTTGTTTGCCATTGCTGAACATTCAAGATGCCACCCAGGATAACCTTCACTCCATGGCGATTTCCATTTCATGACATGTTCTGGATTGTTTACCCATAGAGCAAAATCGAGTTGGTTTTTCTTGTCAGGATTGTTGTTAACTCTTCCGCCTGCACCAGTTTTTAGATTTTCTATCGTGTTTCCAGATAATTCTCCATAGTGTTTGAATTTTGTAATATCAAAATAAACAGAACCGTTTGAAATATACGCAAAACCATTAGTGATTAGTTTTTGAACAAGATCCATCATTTCGTTTATTTCTTCTGTTGCCTTTGGTCTTGCTTCTGGTTCTTCAATATTCATTTTTTTAGAATCTTCTAGAAATGCTTTAGTGTAGAAATTGGCAATGTCCCAAACTGTCTTGCCTTCTTTTTTTGCAGCTTTTTCCATCTTGTCTTCTCCGGTTTTGGAAGCATCTTCGTCTCCAACCATGTGGCCTACATCAGTTATGTTCATTATTTGTTTTATTCCAAAATCTTTGTATTTTAGATATCTTCTTAGAAGATCAGCAAAAACATAAGATCTGAGATTACCAATGTGAGCATAATCATAAACAGTTGGACCACAGTTGTATATTTTTACTTGAGTTGGATCCAATGGTTTGAATTCTTCTTTTTCTTTTGTTAATGTATTGTAAAATTTTAGCATTAAATCACCAAATGGAGCCGCGGAGGAGAGTCGAACTCCTTTACACGGTTTTGCAGACCGCTACATAGCCGTTCTGTCACCGCGGCACAATAATATTTTCTTGAACTTAGGTTTTACTATTCTTCTAAATCTCTTAACATCTTCATTCCCTCTTATTATCAACCTATACATATCTTCTGCTTTTGAGTATTTTAAAGTGCATTTTATATTTATACTTTTCAAAATCTCCATAACTTCTTTTAAACCCTTTCCATTATTCATGTGAAAGTCTATATATGGCTTTTTGTTTCTGGTTGGGTAGTAAACATGTGTTCCATCACCTTCATATAATCCTCTTATAAATGCTGATTTTATCCTTATTCCTGACGCTTTAACTTCCTTTGAAACTGACCATTTAGAAGATCCAAAGTCTGAAAAAGATAGTAGATCATTCATGACGTTCCTTTTTCCTATAACTATTCTCATAGCTCTTTTTACCCCAGTTGCCCTTCTTTTGTAATTATAAACATCTTCCAATAATTTTATGAAATGATTTAGAAGTCTAGGATCATTATTGCCAAATTCTAGTGATTCCCTCCTTCTTTTCCTCCTTCTCCAGTACATCCTATTAGGTCTGTTATCAAATTCATTGTATTCTGTGGTATAGAAACAATGACATCCTTCGGCACATAATAATCCTAATATTTCAGACTTTTTGATTGTTAATGTTTTAGGCATATTTACCAACCCCGCATAGTATTACTTTGCATCATTAGCTTATAAAAACTTATAAATCTCTCATGGCCATGAGATAATGCTTTATGTATTTATGCTCCACTGGGTCCAGATACTGGTTTAAGTTCTTCCCCTTCGGCATCTATTTTGTTTATGAATTCTCTACTTACGACTCCGCTACTTAAGGCTTTCGTTAATTCCAATTGCTCTTCAAAAGAGATTTCTAATACTTTCTTAACAGTTCCAGAATTTCGATTCCACGCTCTTTTACTTCTATTTTCTGTATAATGTTCTAAATGTACTTTACTAGGACTTAAACGAATTTTTGTATCCTTTCTAATATTTTTTTCCAATTCCTCTAGATCTAATATTCTATATGTCGTATCACTTATTTCTTCGACTTCATATTCGATATCGTCTTTTTTCCAATTCTCTCCAATTTCTTGAATAAATGATTTTTTGATTATTTTCTTACTTTTATCTTCATTTAATTCTTTTAGTGTTTTATATGCATTTGAATTCATTGGCCCAAAATCTATATCTTCATCTATAAGTTTTTCTATTGACTTGTATGATATCATTTTCCCATCTGAATTGGATATTTTATGTTTTGTGCCATCATATTCTATTGGTTCGCTTCTAAAAATCTCATCGTTCATATGAACACTAATTTCCAAATGATTCTTGTCAATTGGACGGATTTCGAAATATGTTTTTTTGTCAAAGCTCACATATTTTTTACTCATATTTTATCACCTCTTCTGCAAATTTTTATTCTGGCGTCTTTCCAAAAAACAGATTCTTCAACTAAACCAAGATTCCTAAGTCTAGAAACAGCAAATCTGAATGTTCTTGGAGAAAGTTTAGTTTCATCTAGAATTTGTTTTTGGGTTTTTGGCTTGTCGAGACTATCTAAAATTAATTTCATGCTTTTCGTGACAAAGTCGTTCACCCATATTTTTCACCTATATATAATTATAACGCCGTTATATATAAAACCTGATGAAACCGGCAATTTTTTATTGGACTTATATTTAAAAAGTATCGAATTCTTACAGTGGATATGAAACCTAAAGCTATAGCATTGTTATCTGGTGGTATAGACTCACCTGTAGCGATATATAGAATGTCTAAGAAATATGACCTTATTTTGGTGCATTTGGACAATAAGCCATATGCTCCGAAGATAGTGAAGAAGAAGGTTAAGCTGCTTGCAGACAAATTAAGAGAGATAACTAAGCAGGAAATGCCGTTGTATATTGTTCCACATGGTCCAAATCTGAAGAAATTCTTGGTAATACCTGACAGAAAGATGCTTTGTGTTATGTGCAGGAGAATGATGTATAGAGTAGCTAATGAAATAGCAAAAAAAGAGGGTGCTAAGGTTATTGTTACAGGAGAAGCATTAGCTCAGGTGGCTTCACAGACATTATCTAATCTTAGTGTTGAAAATTATGTAAGCGAATTGCCTATTTTGCGTCCATTGATAGGGTTGGATAAGGAAGAAATAATAGAGACTGCACAAGAGATAAATACTTTTAATATTTCTATAATGAAGGAAAAGGGTTGTCAGACAGCGAAAACCAGAGCAATGTGCTGTTATGCCACACCAGAATATCCTGCTACTAGATCAAGTGTTAAAGAACTTGATGATGTTGAGAAAGATATCGAAATAGATAAACTTATTAAAAAGAGTGTTAATAAGATAGAAAGATATTGAGGGGGTAATTTTATGGCAAAGATAAAGATGTATTCAACACCAACATGTGCTTTTTGTGTAAATGCTAAGGCATATTTTAAAGAGAAAGGCATAGAATTTGAAGACATTGATGTATCTACAAATCAGGAAGCTGCTAAGGAAATGGTAGAAAAAAGTGGACAAATGGGAGTTCCTGTTATAGATATTGATGGAAAGATTATTGTTGGTTTTGACAAAGATGCGATAGAAGAAGAACTAAAAGGAGAAAAAAACCCTGAAAATAGTGAATAGGTTTATATGTGGCATAGTCATATTATAAAATACTATTATAATTTTGGTGATATAATGACAGATAAAAAAGAGCATAAAAAAGAGCATAAAGTAGAGCATAAATCAGAACATCCGAAACATCATGAAACTAAGAAACCGAGAGAATACAATGTATGGATGTTAATAAGTATTATTTTAGGTGTTGTCCTTGTGGTTGGTTTTTTCACAGGAATTATTAATGTAGGTGCAATGGGAGGAGTAAGTTCTTCTGAAGCATCTGAAAAAGCGATTTCATTCTTGAATAGTCAGCTTTTGCCACCTGGTATTGTAGCTGAATTTCAAAGCGTAAATGTAACATATGATAGATATCTTGTGACATTTACTGTTGAAGGTGAAACTTATACTACATTTGTATCAAAGGATGGTAGATATTTTATTACAGGAGTATTTGATATGGATGAAGTAATTGCACCACCAACAACAAACAATAATCAGCAACAAACAGCTTTTGATGCAGTTGACACAGAAGAACCAAAAGTTGAATTGTTTGTTATGAGTTTTTGTCCGTATGGGCAGCAAGCTGAAAATGCAATGATACCTGTTGTTGAATCAATGGGAGATGATGTAATAGTTGAACCACACTTTATTGTTAGTGTGAGTGGGGATCAAATTTCAGCATTGCATGGCGTAAATGAAGCTAATGAAAACATGAGACAAGCTGTAATATGGAAATATTATCAAGACAGTTTTTGGGATTATGTCTCTGAAGTAAATAGCAATTGTAACTTAAACGATATAGAAACTTGTTGGGAAACACAAGCTGAAACAGTTGGAATAGATGTTGATGATATAAAAACAAAAACAGATGAAGAAGGTTTGGCATTGATGGAAGCTGACACAGAGTTGGCAAACACATATGGTGCAAGATCATCACCAACATTGATAATAAACGGAGAAAAATATTCTGGAAGTAGAACTTCTGCAGATTTCCAAGCTGGAATATGTTCAGGATTTATAACACCACCTGCATCATGTTTAGGTGTACTTTCAGCACAAACAACTGTAGCATCAGGTAGCTGCTGAGGGTGATAGTTTGGTAATATGTGTAATTGCAATGTTTGTATTTGCTGTGCTTGGCATTTTTTCTGCCAAGTATCGGTCTTATGCTACTGAGGCTTTTTCATGCGTTTTTAATAGAATAACATTGAGACCGTGTGAAAGTGGTTTTGATCAGAAGATGAAGATGAAAGTAGTTACAAGAACTTTTAAATTTTCATCAGGACTTGGTAAGTTTACTTACAAACATTTTGAAACAATCTCTTGGATATTTACAATATTGTTAATATCTTCATTGTTGTATACATCTTATTCAGTATACAATCTGATTGCGTTTGGAACTTGTGATCCAAGTGATCCTACATCATGTATAATTACAGGGCCGATTCAGTCTGAAGAAATTGTGTGTCCGCCAGAAGAGAGTCCAGGGTTTGACGTTTTTTCAATTTTAAATAATTGGGTGAGTTAATGGCAGAGATAACAAAAGAAATGAACATTGAAGATATAATCAATAAATATCCTGAAGTAAGTGATGTTATGATTGATGCTGGTTTGCATTGTATTGGTTGTGCAGTTGCTGCTTCAGAATCATTAGAAAATGGTGGAAAGGCACACGGTCTTTCTGATGAACAGATTGATGATATGGTAAAGAAAATGAATGAAAAGATTAAAGAAAAGGAGTGAGTGTTATGGCAAATGTAAAAATTGATCAAGCAAAATGTATTGGATGTGGAGCATGCGTTAGTATATGCCCAGATGTATTTGCAATAGAAAATCATAAGGCAGTTGTTAAGAAATCTGATTGTGATGGTTGTGATTGTAAATCTGCTGCATCAGCATGTCCTGTCGGTGCAATTTCAGTTACAGAATAATTTTTGAGATTTCCTTTAGGGTTTTCTCAAACTTTTCTATTTCTTCTTTAGTATTGTATAAGTAGAATGATGCTCTTACTGTTCCTTCTGGACATTTTAGAATATTTTCCATTGCAGGCATTGCGCAATGGTGTCCTGATCGTACAGCTATTTTGTTCATCTCATAGAACATTGAAGATACATCATGCGGATTCATACCTTTTACATTGAACGAAATGACCCCAACTCTTTTGTCAATATCTTTTGTTCCATAAATTTCTACACCTTTTATATTTTCCATTAAATCTAATGCGAGTTTCGTTAATTCTTTTTCATGATTTTCTATTTTTTTCATTCCTATGTTTTGTAAATAATCTACAGCTGCACCAAAACCAATTGCTCCTGCAATGTTTGGAGTTCCTGCTTCCCAATTTTCCGGTGGTTTTGTTAAAGTATAACTATCGAGCTTTACATTCAAAATAGAACCGCCACCAACTATTGCTGGATCTATTTTTTCTGTTAATCCATTTCTCATTATTAGTGCGCCAACACCAGTTGGTCCTAACATCTTATGTGCAGATATTGCCATGAAGTCACAGTCAATATCTTTTGCATCAACTTCCATATGAGGTACTGATTGTGCTCCGTCAACTAAGAATAAACTTCCGTGTTCTTTTGCTATTTTTCCGATTTGTTTTACATCTGTTATTGTTCCGATGGAATTAGAAACATGCGGTGCTACTATTAGTTTTGCTCCTTCTGCATGTTCTCTATAATCTTCAGGATTTAGGATTCCTTCTTCGTTTGGATGAACTATTTTTAGATCAATACCAAATTTGTTTTTTAATCTTATCCATGGAACCAAATTAGAATGATGATCTAATGATGTGCTGACTATCTTGTCTCCTTTTTCCCAGTTCATACTTAGAGCAATTAAGTTTATTGCTTCTGTACTGTTTTTTACAAAAATAACTTCTTGCGGTTTTACATTTACAAATTTACCAACTTTTTTGTGAGCTTCTTCATATTTTTCAGAAGCTTTTTGTGATAATTCGTGGATACCTCTATGAACATTTGCTTTATAATTATGATAGTAATCTAACATTGCTTCAAGAACTTGTTCTGGTGTTAGAGAAGTTGCAGCATTATCAAAATAAGTCATACCTTTGTTTAGGATTGGAAAATCAGATCTTATTCTGTCATTCATTCTTTCACCTTTGTTTTATAGTTCTTAATAGCTTCTCTTAATGCATCAGTTGCTAAAGCAGAGCAATGCATTTTGATTTCAGGTAAACCACCGAGATCTTCTAGAATTTCATCTTTTCCCATTTTTTCTGCTTCTTCTAAAGTTTTTCCTTCAGCAACTTCTGTTACTAGACTTGCTGTTGCTACTGCAGCAATGCATCCTACTGTTTCAAACATAACTCTTTCAAGAAATTTTTTGCCATCTTTTTCACCAACTTTGATGAATACTGTAGTGAAGTCGCCGCATGGAGCACCTGCTTCTCCTATCCCGTCTGGATTTTCCATCTTACCTCTATTATGAGGATGCTTGTAATGTTCTATAACTTTTTCGCTATACATGTTTTTCATTTTATAACACCGTTATATTTTAATAAGAGCTTCCTACTATATAAATATTTAAGTTATTAGATGAAAGATAGTATTCTATTAGAGGGGGGATATGATATGAGTGAGAATCCATTTGAAAACGCGCAAAAGCAACTTGATATAGCAGCTGAAAAATTAAACTTAGATTCAGCTATACATCAAAAACTTAGAGAACCTATGAGAATTTTTGAATTTGATATTCCTGTTAAGATGGACAGTGGAGAGGAAAAGACGTTCAAAGGTTTTAGAGTACAATATAATGATGCTAGAGGTCCATGTAAAGGTGGAATACGATATCATCCAGATGAGACTATAGATACTGTTAAAGCACTTGCTGCATGGATGACTTGGAAAACAGCTGTTGTAGGTATTCCTTACGGTGGTGGAAAAGGTGGAATTATCTGTAATCCTAAAGAGATGTCTCAGGGTGAGATTGAGAGATTAAGTAGAGGATTCATGAGAGCTATTGCAGACAAGATTGGTCCTATGGTTGATATTCCTGCTCCTGATGTTTATACTACTCCTCAAATCATGGCATGGATGATGGATGAATATGAAAAGATAGTTGGTCATAAATGTCCTGCTATAATAACTGGAAAGCCGTTAGAACTAGGAGGTTCTGAAGGTAGAAGTGATGCTACTGCTCAAGGTGTTATTTACACAATAATTGATGCTGCTAAAAATCTTGGAATTGATCTTAAGGGAGCTAAAGTTGTTGTTCAAGGATATGGTAATGCTGGATATTATGTTGCAACTAAGATGCACGAGCTTGGAGCAATCATAATAGGTGTTTCTGATTCAAAGGGTGGAATTTTTAATGAAGAAGGATTTTGTCCTTTCAAAGCTTTTGATTTTAAGAAAGAAAATGGTACAGTAGTAGGTTTTTCTGATACAAAGGAAATAACAAATGCAGAGTTACTTGAGCTTGAATGTGATATTCTTGTTCCAGCTGCTTTAGAAAATCAAATAACAAAAGAGAATGCAGATAAGATTAAAGCAAAAATTGTTGCTGAAGCTGCAAATGGACCAACTACACCAGAAGCAGATGAGATACTTTACAAGAAAGGTGTGTTCATGATACCTGACTTTTTATGTAATGCAGGCGGAGTGACTGTAAGTTACTTTGAATGGGTTCAGAATATTTATGGTTATTATTGGACCAGAGAAGAAGTACTTGAGAAATTGGAAAAGATAATGATTAAGGCATTTGCTGATGTACTTTCAATGTCTAAAATAAGTGATGTTGACATGAGAACAGCTGCATATATGGTAGCTGTCAAGAGAGTGGCCGATGCAATGAAACTAAGGGGCTGGGTGTAAGCTATTTAAACCTTAGATTTCAATAAACAGAAGAGTGATAATATGGCTTTTGAACAATATCTATCAGCGGGAATGCATATCGGAATGAAACAGCAGACAAAAGATATGAAGAGATTCATCTATAAGATTAGAGATGATGGTCTTGCAGTTTTGGATCTTCAGACAATAGATAAGAGAATAAAAATGACTGCTAATTTTTTGAAAGATTATCACAAGATAATGGTTGTTTCTAGAAAAGGTGTTGGACAGAAACCAGCAAAGATGTTTGCTGATGCTGTTGGCGCAAAATCTATAATAGGAAGATTTTTACCAGGAACAATAACAAATCCTTCTTTCAAAGGATATTATGGTCCTGATGTTCTTGTTGTATCAGATCCTTTAGTTGACAAACAAGCTGTTGCTGAAGCAATGAAGATGAGAATACCAATAGTAGCTTTGGTTGATACATTTAATGAACTTACTTCTTTGGATCTTGTAATTCCTGTGAATAACAAAGGAAGACGAGCTCTTGCAACTGTTTATTGGATGCTTGCTAAGGAATTATTGAAAGCAAAGGGAACCATAAAGGAAGATTCTGAGTTCAAATTAAGATCAGAAGATTTTGAAGTCAGAGATGAGAAGAGATAGCTCGTTCTGAGATAGTATTATATTGAAACATTTCTAATAGTCTTGTATGAAAAAGATTATACTCAAGCATGCTTTATTGAATGCTCAAGATTTTGAAGGTAAAGCTAATCCTAAAGCAGTACTTGGAAAAGTATTAGCTGAAAATTCAAAGTTGAAAAAAGATATTCCGAAGTTGATGAAAGATATCAATGAGATTGTAAAAAAAGTAAATGTAATGGATGTTGCTGAACAGAAAAAAGAGATTAAGAAATTTGGAAAGATTGTTAGGCCTGTTAAAAAACAGAGAGAGGGTTTGCCAGAATTACCAAATGCTAAAAAAGGAAAGGTTGTTACGAGATTTCCTCCATACCCTTCTGGTGCTCTTCATATTGGGAATATGAAACCACTTCTCATATCTTATGAATATGCAAAGATGTACGATGGGAAATTTGTTGTTAGAATAGATGATACTGATCCTGATCCAACAAAAGTAAAAAAAGAAAATGTTGAATACATAAAAAAAGATTTGCAAGCAATGAATGTAAAGCCGGATAAATTCTATATGGTTTCTTCTAGATTTGATAGGATGTATGAACTTGCTAAACAGTTATTAAAAAAAGGAAAAGCTTATACTTGTACTTGTCCTCTAGTTCTTTCAAATAAAAATAAATCAAGTGTTGGTAAGATTGCTTGTGAATGTAGAAATAATTCTGTGGAAGATAATTTGAATATCTATGAGATGATGTTTAAAAAATTAAAACAAGGAGATGCTGTCGTAAGATTGAAGACAGATATTGCTGATAAAAATCCTGCTTTAAGAGATCCTGTTATGTTGAGGATAAAGGAAGGTGTTAATCCTACGACAGGGAAGGAGCATAGGGTGTATCCTGTTTATAATTTCAGTACTGCTATTGGAGATCATGATGATGGTATTACTCATATTCTAAGAGGAACTGAACATGCATTCAATACAATAATACAAAAATATTTTTATGAGGCGTTTGGTTGGAAGAAACTTCCAACTGTGATAAATTTTGGTTTCTTGTATATGGAGGGAGAGAAGATACATAAGAGATTTATCAGAGATGCTATTGCTAAAGGTAAGTTTACAGGATGGGACGATGCGAGATTGGGGCAGTATGGTTTGGTTAGAGCATTATTGAAAAGAGGTATACAACCCGAAGCAATAAAAAATATGATAATTGAAATGGGTGTTACTCCACAGACTGTTAGATTCAAGTGGGATAAACTTTATACTGAAAATAGAAAATTAATTGATAAAAAATCTAATAGATATTTCTTTGTTTCAGATCCGATTGAAATTAAATTGGATAAAGTTCCGATGAAAGAAACTAAAGCACCAACTTATCCTGGTAAGAAAACCTATAGAAAGATTCCGGTTGCAAAGAAAGTTTATGTAGATAATTTGGATTTTATTTCAAATAGAGAAAAAGAAGTTAGATTGATGCATCTTTGTAATGTTTATCTGGATAAATCTTCTAAGGTGGTAGAAGATTCGATAAAGAATATACCTAAGATACATTGGGTCAGTGCTAAGAAAGTTAAAGTTAAATTGATAATGCCTGATGGAAAAGAAATGAATGGTTTTGCAGAACCGGAGATAAAGAAAGTTAAATTAGGTGATACTGTTCAGTTTGAGAGGATTGGTTTCGCTCGACTAGATAAGAAAAACGTATATTACTATTCCCACCAATAGATTCTGGATAGATAATGGCTTTTCTAATCATATAATCTACTATTTTGTCTGGTACCCAAAGTTCTAGCCAATTTTTTATCCTTTGAGACCTGTTCTTTGCTTCAGGCATGATTCCTCTTTCTTCAAGAGATTTATATCTAATTTCAAAGAGTTCCAGATCTCTTGAATCTATTCTTATTGATACTTTTGTTGAATATTTGTTAGATTCTTTCTTTTTATCATCCATGGACTACTTTTCGATAATAAGCTTTAAATACTTTACAAACGGAATAGAAGTACAAAAAATGATAAAGTGAACTAATGATATGAGGTGATTTGATGGTGGATCAAGATAAAGTTCTACACGCAATCGAAGTGGCTAAAAATACAGGAAAAATCAAAGTAGGAACAAATGAAGTCACAAAAGCAATAGAAAGAGGCGTAGCTAAGCTAGTAGCTGTAGCTGAAGATGTAACACCGAAAGAGGTTATTATGCATATTTCTCCGTTGTGTCAAGAAAAGAAGATACCTTACGCAACTGTAGCTACAAAGCAAGATCTTGGAAGAGCATCAGGAATTAATGTTCCAACAGCAGCAATAGCTGTTATTGAAGCAGGGGATGCTGCGAAAGATATAGCTGAATTAGCAAAAGAGTGATGATATGGCTGATAAACCAACAGATGCAGTTCCAGCAGAAGTTGTCCAGATTTTAGGTAGATCTGGAATAAAAGGAGTAACTTCTCTTAGATGTAAAGTTCTTGAGGGAAATGACACTGGAAAGGTATTGGTAAGAAATATTTTAGGACCAGTCAAAAAAGGAGATATCCTGATGGTAAGAGAAACTGAGATGGAAAGTTCAGGTGGAGTCTCAGGTAGAAGGTGAATCAGATGAAATGTTCGTTTTGTTCAACTGAGATAGAAAAAGGAACTGGAAAGATGTACGTTAAGATGGATGGAAAGATCTTTTATTTCTGTAGCTCAAAGTGTGAGAAGAATCAATTGAAATTAAAAAGAAACCCGGTCAAAACTGGATGGGTTGCAAAAAAGAAAAAGGAAAAAGCTTAATCTTCTGAAACTCTTGGTGCTAAGACACATCCTAAATAGACATTATCTCCTCTAAATTCTATTTTCATAGGATAATCTGTACCCATTTTCATCTTTACAAGTTTTGAAAGTCTAGAAGCTTTCATAACTTTCTTAAGATAATCAATAGGATATCTTGATTTTACAATTTCAGTAGCTGATATGTCTGGAACAGTGTCGTCTCCTTTTGTTGCATCAAGTTCTATTTTTGAACTGTTTCCTTCTGATATCATTTTCAATTTTTCTGGACTTAGTTCAATAACAACTGAGTCAGCGATGACATCTGCATCAGCGATTCCTTGATCAATTATGTCTGTCATAACTTCTGCTGTTGCATGGAATTCTAATTGATTTATTGGAGGTATTTCATCTTCAGAAATATCAAGTACAGGGACTGCAAATTTTCTTGTAGTTTTTCCTTTTAGAACAATGTCGAGCTTATTGGTGTCATCATCTATTTTTATTGTAAGTTGATCGCCAGTTCCTGCTCTCTTTAATATTGTGAGGAAGTTTATCAGGTTTAATCCTATAGACATCTCTTTGTCAAATTGATATTCTTCAAAAAGACTTGATTTTAATTTCAAATCTATAACAGCTACCATAGCTCTATCTGAAGCCATCAATTCTATAGAATTTTGTTTTATCTTGAAAATACCTTCGTCGATAATCTGTGAGACAGTATCGATACTATCTTTTAGGATTTTTGTATTAGTTGTACTGGCACTAAACATCACTATTACCCCCTCTTCAATATTACAATTTATTACATGCAGATTTATATAACTCTATGTCAAAGCCGTCCAAAAGTTGGATGCATTCTCCTTTACATTCAAAACCTTCTGTTAATGGTAATATTCTGGCTATGACTCTGATGAGCTGACCTTGTTTCATATTAGATACGTCTTGGTCAAATATGATTTCTATTTGTGATGATCCGTCATCTAACATTAGAGTACTATTGCCCATTCCTATTATTGTTCCTAATAATCTGACTCTGATGTCTTTGTCAGGCTGGATATCTGTTATTTTTTTTTCTACTGCAGCTTTTCTCTTTCGCATGAAATTGTTAGAATCATTAGTCATGTCTAATTATACACTTAGAATAAATAAATAGCTGATGGAAAGGTTTAATAGCACGTTCTGCATCTATAATTATGGTATTAGAGGCATTATTTTCGGCAGAGACTCTTGAAAATAAACCGAGAGATATGTTTATTTTGTCCTTTATTGTTACGTTAGTTGTAACATTTCTTTCGTACTATATTTTTCCAACTTATGCTGGAATAATAATACCATTATTGGTAACAGTATCCATGACGCCTCTTGTGCGTGATATATTTATTATGGATGAGATTTCTGAGAGAAAACAAGCAAAGAGAAAGATAAGTAAAACATTTTGGGACAGACATGATGAGACAATTAAAATTCTTACATTCTTTTTCCTAGGAAGTTTTGCTGCAATATTTTTACTGATGTTAGTTCTTCCAGCTGATATGCTTTCTACTATCTTTGAACCACAGATAATAGCAATACAGACGATAACAGGGAGTTTGGAATATTCTTTGACAGGAGCAGCAATAACACAGAATGCAATATCAAAACCAGAAGTACTTTCATTGATAACTATGAATAATTTAAAAGTTGTTGCATTTTCATTTATATTATCATTCTTGTTTAGTACTGGATCATTGTTTATACTTTCTTGGAATGCTTCTATACTTGCAATATTTATTGGGATACTTGTTAGAAAAGGATTATTTACTGAAGCATTGTCGGCTGCAATAGGAATATTACCTCATGCTCCGGTTGAAATAGTTGCATATTTTTTAGCTGCAATAGCAGGTGGAATACTTTCTGTAGGAATAATGAGAGAAAAATGGGGAAGTAAAGAATTGAATCTTGTTGTTAGAGATGCTATTATATTAATTGTGTTGGCAATTATTGCTACTCTTGTTGGTGCAGGAATAGAAGTTTATATATAATACATTCTATAATACTTTTTAATTGATTGGGGGGAGTTGTTATGAAAAAATATGTTTTAGCTATAATTATTTTATTTGCAATCAGTTTGATGTCTCAAACTGTATATGCAGCTTGTGTAGAAGACGCATCGTGTGATGAAATGTGTGGAGAAGCACCATCATATAAACTTGATGGAGATACTTGTTGGTATGATCCATCATGTTCAGAAGAACAGTGTACTGTATATGACCCATGTCAAGAAATTACTGAACCAGGAGAATGTAATAATACATGTGGTATAGGTACATGTTATCAAAATGAAAGCATTTCAAAAACAACATATTATGCAGCTTCTGATTGTACAGGTGTAGCATGTTATGAAGCTCCAGATTCTTGTACAGATGGAATTCTAAATAGAGATGAAGAAAGTCAAGATTGTGGTGGAGTATATTGTGACAAATGTATAACACCTTATATTCTTGGTGCAAGTGGAGAAACAATAGACATAAGCGGTGAAGCAGGCACTGCGAGTGGAATTACATTTGATGGAACTTATTTTTGGACAACCGCAGGTACTACAGTTTACAAATATTTTGAAAATGGAACATATACAGGTTCTACTTTTAGTATAGCTGCTCAAGACAGTAGTGCAAAAGGAATTGCATTTGACGGAACTTACTTATGGGTTGTTGGTGCTGGAAATGATGATATATACAAATATACTACAGGTGGGTCCTATGCAGGAACTACTATTGATACTTCTTTATCCTTTACGGAAAATAATCCAAAGGGTTTAACATCTAATGGAACCCATTTGTGGCTTGTGGGTGTTAATGGACAAGATGTACACAGATATACTACAGGTGGAACATATCAAGGTAGTTTTACTGCAGATGCGGGAACTGGTAAATTTCCACACGGTGTTGCACACGATGGAACATATTTGTGGGTACTTTATGGTAATGAGCAAAGAATTATGAAATATAACATAGCTGGAACTTACCAAAGTGTTACAGATTATATAGATCATATAGATACATTTCCAAGAGTAATGACAACCGATGATGATGATTTATGGGTTATTGGTGAAGGAAATCAAAATATCTTTAAACTTTATTTAACACTTCCTGATCAATACAAAATAGATAGTTCTTCACAGACAGGTGGAGCAACATTTGAACTGGAAGACGGTACTGATGTAACTGTAACTGATCAAACTGGAACAAAATATGTTTATGTAAAAGATGGATCAGGAAATTATATTGGTTATTTAGAAGTTGATTATGACTCTGCATCAGTGGATATTGATGTAGAAGATTTAACAGTAGAAACAAATGCAACATCTGGAAAATCATTGATGCATCACGATGCATTCACAGGTCCGGTTACAGGAAAGTTATTGGTTCCAGTAATAGGAGCTTTAGGAAGCGCAACAGGATATCATTGTCCTTCTGCAACAACTATGGCTGGTGTTAATGTAAATTGTCCAGGGATAACTTCAGGATATACCACAACTGTAAATGTTGGTGGAACAGATTATATTGTAATGGATAACCAAGGTGGTGGAAATGGTGGACCGGGTGTTTATGCAGATCAAAACAAGACATTTAATGTAACTGTAAATGGAACAGATCCAGCATTGGGTGATATGAAATGTTATGATGGTAATACAGGTTCTTTCATAACAGTAACACCAACCGCATTTTCTACAACAAATATAATTTGTAA
>JAAOXY010000024.1 GCA_018221065.1 Candidatus Aenigmatarchaeota archaeon
AGTTCTTCCTTACGTACCGTATCTACTGCATCGTTTAGATACTTCTTAACATGAAAGTGATCCAACACTATCAAAGCGTTCTTCAAATGCTCCTTCGTTGATGAAATAAAACCTCTTGCTCCATCGCTCGCTACTGCTTGTATTTTTTTACACCCCTTCTTGCCTATTTTGTGATAAAATTTGTCAAGTACTGCTTTGCCTCTGCCATCATGGTTCCATATTACTTTGCGCTTATCAATATCAACAACATTCGTAACATATTTATGCCACTTCTGCCATGCCACTTCATCCACGCTCATATATCGAGGAGCTTCTATATGCTCAAGCTTTTTTAATGCCAATTCCTCAAGCATTCTTCTGTCTATCCGGTATACTTTCTCATCATCCATCCCTAAAAACCACCCCGCTTCTTTATTTGTGGTTATGGACGTTAATCGATAAATTTGTTCCGCATACCGGCGTGTAACCCTTCCCTTTAGCCATTCATGTTCCTCAACTCTAATGCTACCGTCTTCAAGACAAAACGATTTCCTCTTCGGCACATGCAGAAATACTCTTTTCCCACTTATTGGTAAATCTTCTACCTTTACTGTGTCTACACTATGCACTGCTGTATTATGAACCCTTCCGCATCCAGAGCACACACACGGCAAATACACCGTCTGCTTTAATACAAGCTCTATTTTCTTTTTGCTGTGATGCACAATATACGCTACTTTAAAATTTGCAATTCCCAGCACTTTTCTGACAGTATCTAATTGCATCGAATTTCACCTCCGGTTATGTTTTTTTGCCTATAAAACTATACCAGATACGGTTGAGATTCGATGCACTCTCTTTTTTTCTTGTTATTTCCTTGCCTTACATTGCCTATTTACTTGCTATTCAACTTTTTTACGAAAGAACCTTATAATGTTAAGATTACTGTTAATAAATTCAATTTGTAAGATGCCTTATATATTCAGAGGCTTTTCTTCTTCTTTCAATATCTTCATCTTCATCGGCAACTACTTCAAAATGTTTCGATGCTTTACCTTTTTTACCTATTAAGATATAGGTTTTTCCAAGTTCCAAATGTGCCTCATAATAATCAGGTACAATACCAATAGCTTTTTTCAACTCTTTTATTGCATAGTCATATTTTTCGAGCTTAATATAAACAAGCCCGAGAGTATACATCGCTAGTGGAAATACCGGATTTCTAATAAGCGATTCCTTGAGAACACTCTCAGCTTTTGAATAGTCACCTTTTTTGTAATATGCATATCCCATGCTTGTATATGCTTTTTCGGGTGTACTGTACATGGGATTGCTTAATGCAGAATTAAAATAATTGATCGCTTCCTCCCAATTATTAATGTCAAGATACACAACACCAAGGTTGTTCATCGCATCTGAATAATCAGGATCTATTGATATCGCCCGCTTATAATATGAAATAGCTTCATTATATTTTTTAAATCTTGCGCTTATATACCCAAGATAATTGAAGGCCTCTTTGTTTTTCGGATTCAGATTTATTGCTTTCTGAAATTCAATAAAAGCCTTATTGAACTGACTATTGCTTAAATATAAATATCCGAGTTTGTTATGGGCTTCAGCATTATTAATACTTTCCAGATTTTGAGTAGTTGAACATGCAGAAAAAAACAGAGCGGCTAAGACCATACATAGAGCAGAGACAAACTTGAATTTTAAAGAAATATTACTTGAACAATACTTTTTTTCAGACTTTTTTTTATTATAAAAATGTGCCGACAGATTCCTGATCAAATAATTGCCTCCTGAAATGCTAACTTACCAGAATATCTATAAAAATTCAAGAGCATTGCAGTAACACACTACACTTGACCAAGAGTGGCTATCTACATTTGGCCAGCCGTAACCCCCTACTTCGAAT
>JAAOXY010000025.1 GCA_018221065.1 Candidatus Aenigmatarchaeota archaeon
GTAGAATCAGACTCTAGTCCAACTATTCTTGCGTTGCATAGTTTACCGAGAGATCTAATACCTTCCATGTGTTGTGTTTTTAGTCCAGGGTTAGTTCTTGCTCCACGTATGTTAATTATTTTAACAGCTTTTCCTGTGACTGTTGATAATGCAATAGCTGTTCTTACAAGTTGACCGCCTGCATTTGATCCATCAATTTCAATCATAGAATTAGATTGGATTACAAGAATATATGTGTATTTAAGTTTTTCTTCACAATTATCTATATTAATTGAGGTGATGTTTGTGGGTAGTGATAATGAGTATTTACAAAATGTTCCAATAGGGATAATAACTTCTGATTTTACGAAATTTTCTGAAGGAAATTATTCTGGAAGAGAAATATCTGTTCATAGACCAACATGGGATCCTGAAGGAGTTTTGGTAAGATACAAACTTTCTGGTAGATCCGATGGAAGTAAGGCTAGAGAAATGTTTGGGTCGTTAGAAAGTACAATTCCCGATGCTTATGATAATGCAATCAAAAAGACAGTTTCTATAGATTTTCGAGATTATGAATATTCTCCAAATATATTTGTCAAAACATCGCCATTGAATGAATCAGATGATTATACAAAAGCTTATCAAATATATACAGCTCTTCAAGTCATGAATGGTGGTGAATGCATTTTAGCAAGCAATGGTCATCAGACTGATAGTTTAATAGAAAGAGTAAAGAAGTCTTCTGATTTTTTTGAAAATATGGACGGACATCTAAAAGCAGTTCTCAATGCTTGGGGTCCTGAAACAGATGGTCCAAATAAAACACCACAGACATCTAGAGTAGCAGGTATTGTAAACAAGAAAGATGAAGAGTTTAATTATGTTCTTGGTTCTATTGATAGGTATCATAAAATTGTATTCCAATCAGCTCCTTTGAAATCTCTTGATGAAGGAAGCAGTGCTATAGTTTCTACATATAGACATGATACACCTTGGATGGATATTCCGGCTGAGGTTAGAATTGTTGATGAGCAAGGTTCTAAAAGTTTTGTTGATGAGATAAATGATTCTTGGAAAGAAGCTAAAAAAGAATCTGTTATTCTTAGAGAAACAAAAGAAGAAATATCGGTAGCAACAAGCATGGCTTGGGTTTATGTGGATAAAGATGGTCAGACAGAAATTGAGATAAGAGATGCTTTCAAAGATTAGTAATGCAACACATCGCCAATCTTTGGTGCAATGGCTTCGGTGCCTTCGAATCTTCCACTTATTTCTGTTGCAAACCTTTGGCAATTGTCACCATGCATGCAGACAACATGTTTTGGTCTGATTTTATTTATTACACTGAATAATTCACTTCTACCAGCGTGTCCTGAGAAATCGAATTGTTTCATATTCATTTTTACTTTGAAATCTACTTCTTCTGTAACATATCTTCCTGTGTCTATAAGATATCTTCCGGCAGTTCTTGGTATTTGGAATCCTGTCATTAATAATGATGAGTCTTGTCTGTTCCATAGATGATTCATGTACATTGCTGCTGGTCCACCATCGAGACAACCACCTGTGGTGACAATAGCACATGGATTTTTAATTATTTCTTTTCTTTCTTCATGTCTTTTGATGAATCTGGTATTACTTATCGCTTTTTGTAATGCTTTCGGATCTCTTAAAAATTCTGGGTTATCCATTGCTAAGTTAGTTGCAGTTCTTGCCATACCATCTATGTAGACAGGGAAGTCGTGTTTGAAAGAATCTAAAACCATCAACATTTCTGCTGATCTTCCTATAGCAAATGATGGTATCAAAGCTATTCCACCATTTTCTATTGTTTCTTTTACTGATGTTATGAAGTCTTTTTCAGTTTGTTTTCTATCTGGATGATCTCTGCTTGCGTAAGTTGATTCCATTATTAAAATATCAATATCTTTTATTTTTTTCATGTCTGCGCCTTTTACTAATCTTGAATCTGTGATACCGAAGTCACTTGTGTATAATATTCTTTTTCCTTCAACTTCAACAAGAAACATGGTTGAACCTGCTATATGTCCTGCGTCATGGATTTCTATTGATCCTGATCCTATCTCAAGCTTTTCACCATAATTTACTCTTACTTCATTTTGAGACATTTGTTTCATGTCACTTCTACTGTAATTTGGTTGTAATCCTCTGAGTCTTGCTACTTTTAGAGAATCTTGTAAAATTAGATATGCTTGATCAAACGTAGATGCTGTTGCGTATACTGGCGGGAATTTGTTGAGTCTGTTTAGAGCTGGAACTGAACCAGAATGATCTAAGTGTGCATGTGCTAACAAACACATATCTACTTTTTCTGGCAATTTTGGCATTCTTTGATCTTCTACAACAACGCCAAAATCTAGCATTATTTTTTCTTTATTGTCCAAAAGAAACGCATTTCCTCCGACTTCTCTACATCCGCCTAAACATTGTATTTTCATTAAATCACTATGATATTATTGATACACAACCTTTATGTACATTAGTAGATAAATCATTAGGTATGGATGTAGAAAAGAAAATGGAGATTCTTAGGCGAAATGACCCGGAAATTGTTACAGAGAAGGAAATGAGAGAAGTTTTGACTAAAAAGAATCCAAGTGCTTACATAGGATATGCACCAACAGGTAAAATCCATATAGGATATTTTGTTCCAGTTCTTAAAATGAAAGATTTTTTAGATGCTGGATTTAAATTTACGTTTATGGCTGCTGATATTCATGCCCATTTAGATGATATGAAGAGTCCTTGGGAACTTCTAGATGCTAGATCTGAGTATTATTCTGAATGTATCAAAGCTATGCTGAAAGCCATAGGAGCTAAGACAAATAAGATAAAATTTGTTAAGGGTTCTGATTTTGAATATGATGATAAATATGTAGAGGGAGTTCTTAGACTTGTTGCAAAAACTACTCTTGCTAGAGCAAAAAGAGCAGCTGCAGAAGTTGTCAGATTTGGGGAGGAGCCAAAGATGGGAGGATTCGTATATCCTCTGATGCAAGCAATGGATGTTCCTGCATTGAAAGCTGATGTTGCTTTTGGTGGCGTTGATCAACGTGGTACTTACATGCTTGCTAGAGATATGTTGCCTACAATAGGTTACAAGAAACCGGTGTGTTTATTTACACCGTTGATTCCAGGATTAACTGGTGGAAAAATGAGTGCTAGTATTCCTTCGTCAAAAATAGATATTCTCGATACACCTGAAGTTCTTAAATCTAAAATGAATAAGGCATTTTGTCCAGCTAAAGAGGTTGAGAATAATGGAGTGTTAGCTTTTGCAAAAGGAATAATTTTCCAACTGAATAACAGTGTTACAATTGAAAGGCCTGCTAAGTTTGGAGGCAATACAACATATGATAGTTATGAGAAATTGGAAAAAGATTTTGTCAAAGGTAAAATACATCCAATGGATTTGAAACTAACTTTAGCTAATGAAGTTGGTAAATTGTTAGAACCTGTTAGAAAACATTTTAAAGGAAAACAGAAACTATTAGATCAAGCTTATCCGAAGTGATTTTATGTTGGATATTAAATTAATAAGAGAAAACTCAGGTTTGTTTAAAAGAAATCTTCAGAAGAGAGGAGCTAAAGATAAACTGAAGATGTTAGAAGAATTGATAATTAAAGACAAGAAAGTTAGAAAGTCGAAGTTTGATATTGATAAATTGAAAGCTCAGAGAAATAAAATTTCTAAAGAAATTGGTGAGTTGAAGAAAGCAAAGAAAAGTGCTACTAAAAAGATGAAAGAAGCTTCCAATATACCGAAGAATATAAAAAAGAAAGAAGAGGAAATATCAAAACTTGAAGAAAGAATAAAATTCATTTTGATGAGATTGCCAAATCTTATGCACGAGTCTGTTCCAAAAGGTAAAGATGATTCTGAAAATGTTGAGATAAGAAAATGGGGCAACGTACCAAAATTTAAATTTGAGGCAAAGGATCATTTGACATTATTGAGAAATTTAGATTTGATAGATACAGAGAGAGCTGCAAAAGTAGCTGGACACGGTTTCCATTATCTGAAGAATGAACTTGTTATTTTGGATAGAGCAATAATATCCTTTACAATTGATTACATGATGAAAAAAGGATTTACACTTTATTCTCCACCCTATATGGTAAATAAAGAAATAGCTGAAGGTTCAACTGATCTTCAAGAGTTTAATGATGTTATTTACAAGATAGAAAATCATGATCTTTATTTGAATCCTACAGCTGAGTTTGCAATGTTAGGATTGCTCAAAGATGAAGTTTTGAATCTGAAGGATCTTCCTTTGAAAGTTATTGGTGTATCACCAAGTTTTAGAAAAGAAGTTGGTACTCATGGTAAGTATACTAAGGGATTGTATAGAATGCACCAATTTAACAAAGTGGAACAGGTCGTATTTTGTAAACCAGAAGATTCTTGGGAAATATTTGAGGAATTGCAAAAGACTACAGAGGAAATATTTAAAAAATTAGAAATACCTTATAGAGTTGTTAATGTTTGCACCGGTGATTTAGGAATTAAACAAGCAAAACAATATGATATTGAAGGTTGGATGGTTGATGGTATTTATAGAGAAAGAACATCGTGTTCAAACTGTACTGATTTCCAAGCTAGAAGACTTAATATAAGATATAGAGAGAAAGAAGGACAGAAACCTAAGGATTTTGTACATATTCTAAACAATACAGCAATAGCAACATCAAGAGCAATGGTTTCAATTGTTGAAGTTAATCAGAAAAAAGATGGTACTGTTAA
>JAAOXY010000107.1 GCA_018221065.1 Candidatus Aenigmatarchaeota archaeon
ATTGCTACTGCAATGATGAATCCCGCTACTCCAAATCCAACAACCAAATTATTCAAAAAGTTGAACAACATCTGATTCTGAACTGTCACTAGTGACAAACCCATTACTGTGACTATTAATCCGATTATAGCCATTAAATATGTCTGCTCTTCTTTGACTCTTATGTTGACTATAGCGACTAGAGCGCCTGCTATTGCCAATATTAAGTAGACATAGTAGTATGGTTCTATTGGGAATATAGCTGCGAAAGCTGCTACCAATAAGATCACTAGAAACCAGAGTGTTCCTTGATTGAAACTTTGTTTCTTTTTTCTTGCCATATTGATAATATGGATAAGGGGTTTATAAAGATGGACTAGTGAACGATAGCTTTAAATATCTTTCAGTTGTAACTATTACTAAGTGATAACTCTTTTAGAGTAGTAAAAAAAATGGGTGATTTTCAGTGGCAAATGGTGATGCAAAAACTAGCTTTTTAGGTAAGGGGTTAAGTAAAATGAAAGGTCTTGTTACAAGAGGTTCTGACGAACCTGCTGATCCTTTAGCAAAATATTTTGATTCAGCTAATGAATCTGGCGAAATAAAAGATCCTGATTATATTGTATTAAGTAAATATCTTAGTGATGATAAACCAAAGGTTGCTAAGAAACGTAATGAATCGGAAATGTACAAACTTATGGAACAAATTAAATCTTCTCCTGATGATGTTGATTATAAAAGAATTGGAAGATTGTGTAATATTGATGTAGAAGTTCTTGATGGAGATAAAGATGGTTTCATATATCAGACGTTGATGGGAGCTGTTACGAAAGTCGAGAAAAAAGAAAAAGATACTAAGATGCAGAAAAAGATTGATGATGGTTTGAAGAAATTGCCAGAAGATCTTAATAATCTTAAGGCACAATATGAAATTTTAAGAGATAATGGTAATGATGAAATTGCTGTTCAGTTATTCTATAAAGAAGCAATGAAACTGTTGAGTGATGATAATATTTCTAAGGAAAAATACGAAGTTGCAAAATCTCTTAAATCTGTAGCTTATGGTGTAAGACAAATTGTAGGTATTGAAAATACCGTAGAGTCTAAGGAAGTATTTGCTACGATGAAACTTGTTGATGAACAACATCCTGAGTTTAATCAAAAACCTAAGGAAAACGGAATAAGTAAAATGCCAGGAATTGCTGTTTCTATTCCTATTAAGGGATCCAATAACAAGAATAATGGATCTAACAAGAATAATATTCAACCTGTGCCTGAAGAACCAACAGGACCTCCATTGAAAATGTTAGAAGGTTGGGAGATAGATGAAGAGGTTTATGCTCCAAAAGAGTTGACTCCTGAAGAAAAATATGGTAGGTATGAAAGTCTTATTGATCTTAGAATAACTAATGCTGGTACTGAAAATAACTGGAATCGTAAAGATGGGGAAGAACCATGGGATCCTGATCATTTTGTTGATCAAGCATTAGATTATATTGATATGGCAGAAGCTGAAAAATATGAAGAAATTTATAAGGAAGCAATAAAAAAAGTCAAAAGATATGTTAGAAAGAATAAGAGTGGTGCTGAAATTACACCTATAGTAAAACGTGAAGCTGAAGTAAGTTATATGTTGCTTTCAGATTTTGCTGTAGAAGGTTTCGTAGATGATGATTTCGATAAATTTGATGAATATTTTAAAGATATTGGTAATTGTTATGAATGTTCAAGGAAAGTCAAGGTGGATTCACCTAATTGTCCAACATGCCATTCAGAGTTTGATTAGTCGTTTTTTTCGCATTTAAATCCTTTTTCTACCTTATTTCTATTATTAGTTTTACGGGTGATAATGTATGAATGAAGATGAAAAAAATGATAAAACCTTGAAAAAGGTTAGAATAGCTCTTAAGCCTTTGAAGGAACATGGCATGAAAGATGCTTATACGGAAATGTATGCAATGGCAAAAAATGGGAATTTTGATGATATAGAAAAAGGACTTTATGTTACTTTTGATAATATAAAAGATGATCTGGAAGAACCTATGTTAGGTTTGGGTTTGGATAGAGCAGAATACGAGAAGAGAAATGTTAATATTCATGCAACTGCTGCGGTGTTTTATCTTGTTGCTAAAAGTCTTAGAAAAAAGAAAATTACACCTAATTTTAAATTGAAGAAATATAGTCAGTTTAATCCTTTGACAGAAGAGCAGGAAAAACTTCCAGTAGAATATGGGAAGAAACAGATACCAGACGAATCTCTTGATTTTGAAGATTCTGAAGAAGTAATAGAAGAACCAGAAGATTATAAGGCTGACTTACCAAGTGTGGATTCAAGTATAGATGATGAAAATACTAATTTTGAATTTGTGGGCAATAATCCTATAATTGATGCCCAGAAAGCTGTTGCATATATTGAACGAGGATTTACCGATTATATGAATGGATCAATTAATGATAGAAATAGTTATGTCGATGAATTAATATTTTCTTTAAAACCTGTGTTTGAAAAATTCGAAAAAGCAACACGAGAAGAGGATAGTCCTAAAAGAAACATTGTAGTATATCGTTCAGGTTCATCTGATGAGATGTCTGATATCATGCAGAAGGCTAAAGAAGAATCTAAGAAAACACCCGAAGAAGAACCAGAAACAGAAGATTCTAGCGAAAAGGCTGAATAGAGCCTTCTTTTGACTATTTTATAGTAGTAAGCTTTATATATGATTACTCATATACTATATATTAGTAGTAAATGGGTGGTTTAATGTTGGCTAGTAATTCTAATAGAACATATAGAAAAAGTTTTACAGTATCTACAGATGTATTGCAAACTGACATGGAAGAAAATCTGCCCGTTTATGCTCAAGATGTAGCTGATATAAAAAAATTAGATGCAAAAGAGATAATTCTCGATTATTCTGATCGTGATGTTCGTAATGTTACAACAAAATATGGTATGACTGTAGCAGATCATGTGATAACAGCATATTTAATGAGAGATATTTCTGATCAAGATTATGCTAAATTAATGACAGATATTGATATATTGTCTGGAGAACATTCTCAAGTTTTTCGAGGGTTTAAAGATTTTAAACATTTTGCTAAGGTATATGACAACAAAGATTTTGTTATTCCGGGTGTTGTTATGGAAGCTTTGGAAAGTGGTGATGTAGCAATGGCAAAAGAAAAATTAGATAAATATCATCAACTTGCAAATTC
>JAAOXY010000003.1 GCA_018221065.1 Candidatus Aenigmatarchaeota archaeon
AGATAATGAATCTTTGTAAAGAGGTTCATGGTTGTGTGCCTGTGATAGATTTTGCTCATATATTCGCTAGAACAGGATCTATTGATTATAGTGAAATATTAGATAAAGTAAAAAGTGTAAAAAAACTCCATTCTCATTTCTCAAATATGAAACTAACAAAAAAAGGAACTTATACTGATATTCATATGCCTTTAGATCATGCACCAGATCTTAAACCATTGGTAAAAGAACTGATTAAGAGGAAGACTAACATAACTATGATTTCTGAATCACCATTAATAGAGAAAGATGCGTTGAAAGTAAAAAGAATGTTTGAACGCCAAGGCTACAAGTTCTAAAAAAAGAGAAAACGATGAGACTCTAGAGCCTCATTGATTCTAAGCAAAAAATTGCAATGGTATAAATGCTGGTATTGACACCAATAAGAAGATTCCTACTAAAGCTATCAAGATTATTGGCAATGCTACAGCCAGTGACGCTTCGAATATTGTCAAAGTCTGTTTTCTATTCAATCCAAATACCAACACTGCTAGACTCTGTACTGCTGCTATTATCTGAATGAATGGTATCCATCCTAATAATAACATCGGAGTCATACTTGCAGCTGCAGCGGTCATTGTGTCATTAAGAGGTCTTAAACCACCGACAAGTTTACATGCAATGTGAAGAACAGTTCCCCATACTAATAATGAAAGGACTGCTCCTATTATTGTCAATACAAATGCTGCGATTGCTGCCTGAAGTCCAGTAATGCCCAGTAACAATGGTACTTGCATCAATGGTAAAGGTATCAATCTTCCTTCTAGACCTATGAATGTTGCAATAAGACCGACCAGTGCTGGTATGATAGCAATTGTTGCTACATATTTCACTGCTCCGCCGATGTCTAAAGAAGGTCCTGCAAGGAATCTTTCTGTATTGAACAGCATTTCTCTTGCGTCAAGTTTCTTTGTTGGTCTTCTTGAAGCTCTTCTTGGAGCGCTTCTCTTGGCTCTTGTTGCTTTTTTTCTTCTAGCCATAAATTTCACCTATTAAATAATCTAAATACGCTGTATATAAAGATTTTTGTAGAGAAGAAGTTATTTTAACCACTAAAATTTGATTTTAATGCTTTTAGAAAATTAAATTAATAAAAAAAGATGATTATTTCTTTTTTAGTACACTATTAACAGTTCCATGCTGTCCTGGTCTTGAAACTACTTTTGCTTGTCCAAGTTCTGTGTCTATTGTTGCACCCTTTGTAATTATATTCATTCTTACAAAGTTAGGATTAGCTTTATTTTCAAGAACACCCTTTATTTCAACAACCTGTGATTTGCCTGTTGATGGATCTACAACATTTGCTTTGTTTGTTCTAAGAATTCTGTTTTTAATATTGGCACCAAGAGTCCTGACCTGCTTTATCTTTGTTTCAGCTATTTTTACAGGGATAAAATCACTACCGAAGTCTTCTTTCTTTCTCTTCCGTTGTTTGTTATATAGACCTCCGGTCTTTTTTCTTTTACTTCTCTTGTGTACTATTGCCATACCATAATCACTATCCTTTAACCATATAAAGTTATCCTAATATGATAAGGTAACTTTATATATATTGATGTTACATCATAGAGAAGTGAAATTTTATGACAACATTAAGACCTTTAGATGTTTTAGATAAAGCAAAAGGAAAACGAGTATTGATCAGATTGAAGAATGGTGTAGAAATTACTGGTGTTCTTCAAGCATTTGACCTTCACTTGAACATATGGTTAGAAGAAGCAGACGAAAGAAAAGATGATGTTCAAGTTAAATTGGGATCAACTCTTGTTAGAGGAGACACAGTAATTCTTGTATCGCCTCAATAAATAGGGTGATGATATGAGTAAAGGAACTCCGTCTTTTGGTAGACATAACAAGACAACGCACATAAGATGTAGAAGGTGCGGCAGGTATTCCTATCATAAGAAAAAAGAAGAATGTTCTAAATGTGGTTTCCCAAGAGCACGACTAAGAAAATTTGCATGGCAGTGCAAAAACTTTTTCTCAAGAAACAGAAATAGATAAAGACAACTTTATAAATAATATATAATGAATTAATACTAGTAGTCTGAGATGGGCCCATAGCTCAGTCTGGCAGAGCACCTGGCTCTTAAAACCTAAGAGTCAGAGGATAAACCTTTGGTTCAATGATTTGAGAAACCAGGGGGTCGCGGGTTCAAATCCCGTTGGGCCCACCAAAATTAGTCGGGGTGGCGTAGCCTGGTAGCGCGTCGCGCTCATAATTTGTTATGAGCTCTGAGAAAAAGTTCAATGATGGAGAAACGCGAAGGTCGAGGGTTCAAACCCCTCTCCCGACACCATTTAAATACATTCGATGGAGTTTAGAAACATGAAAGCTGGTATACTAGGTGGAGGCCTGACAGGACTCACAATAGGAACACATCTTAACCATGATTTTGAAATACTTGAAAAGAATAAAGAATGTGGTGGGTTGTGTAGAAGTATTACTGATCAGGGATTCACATTTGATCTTGGCGGTGGACATATCATATTCTCTAGAGACAATGATATCTTAGAATTTATGAAAAGTTTGGTAAAAGATAATATAATTGAAAATAAACGGAATACAAAAATACTCCATAAAGGAAGGTACGTAAAATATCCTTTTGAAAATGGTATTGGTGAACTTCCTGAAGAAGATGCACTACATTGTTTAACTCATTTTCTTTCAGCTGCTAATGACAAAAAAGCCGGTAAACATACACCACCTTCTAATTTTGAAGAATGGATGTATCAAACATTTGGTAAAGGAATAGCAGAAATGTATCTTATTCCTTATAACAAAAAAATATGGAACTTTGAACCAAGTAAGATGGCTGTTGATTGGGTCATTGATCGAATCCCTCAACCTCCTGTTGAAGATATAATAAAATCTTTTTTAAAAATAGAAACTGAAGGATATACACATCAATTAAATTTCTTTTATCCAAGAGATGGTGGAATTGCATCCACAGTAAACCATCTTGAATCAAAAATTTCTGAAAAAATAAAGAAGAATATCAATATAACAAAAATAGAAAAGAAAGACAAATGGATTGTTCATCATGATAATGGTGTAGAAAAATATGACAAACTCATATCAACAATTCCTGTAATGGAATTATTAGGTTATATGGATGATGTTCCTGAAGATGTTATGAAAGCTGCAAATGACCTAAAGTATAATTCTTTAATCAATGTCTTAATAGGTGTCAATAAATCTAAGATAAATGATTTTCACTGGACATATATTCATGAAGAAGATGTTAAATTTAATAGATTGATCTTTTTGAGCAATTATTCTCCAAACGTAACCCCTGAAAATAAATCATCTATTGCTGTTGAATTCACATGCAATTTCAATGATGAAATGTGGAACAAATCAGATGACGAAATAATAAATCATGTTTTAAGCGGTCTAGAAAGAAAAGGTATAGTAAATGCAGAAGACATATGCTATTCAAAAGTCGTTAAATCAAAGTATGCTTACGTTATTTATGATCTTGATTACAAGAAAAACATAGAAAAGGTTCTTAATTTCTTGGAGTCAAAAGGAATTGAAATGTGTGGAAGATTTTCCGAATTCAAATACATGAACATGGACGCATGTATAAAGAGCGCTATGAAAATGGCAAACAAAATAAATGGTGTTTAGATGATATCTGTTGTAATACCTACATACAATGAAGAAAAAAATATAGAAAAAGCATTAATGCAGTTTGAAAATCAGACTATTGGTAGAGAGAACTTTGAACTTATTGTAGTTGATGGAGATTCTAAAGATAAAACTAGAGAAATTGCTGAAAAATATGCTGACAAAGTTATTATACAAAAAAGTGATGGTGTTGGCGGTGCTAGAAACGATGGTGTTGAAATTGCTAAAAATGAATTTATAGCAACAACTGATGCTGATACAATAATACCTAATGATTGGTTAGAAAATTTCGTACAAAATTTTAAAGATGAAAATGTAATAGCTGTGTGTGGAGCTGACGGACCCATTGAAACAAACATTAAAGCTAGAAGTATTTTCTTTGTCATTAGAAACTTTATTAAATTTTCTTCATATTTTGGCTTGTATTGTCTAGGTGGTACAAATTCTGCATTTAGAAAAATAGATTTTATGAAAATAGGTGGTTATAGAGACATCCCACATTCTGATGATGTTGATCTTGGTTTTAGAATGAAAAAAATTGGAAAAATAAATTATGATAAAAACATTTTTGTTAAATTCTCAACGAGACGTATGGAAAAAAATGGATATCTTAAAACATTGAGTACTTGGGTAAAAGGCGATACACTATTATTATTAGGAAAAGATATCAAAACAAAAGAAAAATACGCCAAACAGGAGTATTGATATTGTGAAGATAGCCATGTTCACGGACACATATGATCCGCAAACAAATGGTGCAGTAGATTCTATAAAGAAATTCACAAAAGAACTAAGGAAAAGGGGACATAAAGTATACATATTCTGTCCGTATGATAAAAAATTAAAGAAAAATAAATATATTATTCCGTTAAGATCGGTAAAATTCTTACCTTATCCAGAATACAGAATTGGTTTACCAAGCGCAAGAATAATAAAACATATCAAAAAAATACGACCAGATGTTATTCACATACAGAGTCCTGCTACAATAGGTCTAGCTGGTCTTGCTATTGCAAAATATTACAACATACCAACTGTCGCAACATATCACACACTTCTTACTGAATATTTTTCATATATTTCGACAAGTCATGAAAAAATGAGTAAAAAATCAATAATCAAATTTACAAAATGGTTCTTTAGTAAAGTTGACAAAATAATAGTTCCTAGTACATCAATAATAAAGATTCTAAAAAGATATGGTATCCATAAACCAATGGAAGTAATAATGACTGGTATATACCTAAAGAAAAGAATGTTGAAAAAGAAACATAAAAATGAAATACCATTAATACTTCATGTTGGAAGAATATGTAAAGAAAAAAGAATTGATGTTATAATAAAAGCATTCAAAAAAATATTGAAACAACGAGATGCAAAACTAGTTATAACATCTGATGGTCCTGATAGGGAAAGATTGGAAAAACTTGTAGATACATTAAAAATAGCAGACAAAGTATTGTTCACTGGTTATATTTCTGACACTAAAAGAGATCAATACTATAAAGATGCTGATGTGTTTGTGACCGCTTCTAAAACAGAAACACAAGGAATAGTTTTAGCAGAAGCATTATCTATTGGTTGCCCAGTTGTTGTAAAAAATAGTCTTGGTTTTAAAGATGTTATTAAAAACGGGTATAATGGATTTTTATTCAATAATGAAAAGGGAATGATAAAAAGTATATTCAAAGTTTTGGATGATGCATCATTGAGAAAGAAATTTGTTAAAAATGCTAAAGAGACAGTCAATGAATTAAGTGTTGAAAAAACTTCTGATAAATTAATAGATTCTTATAATAATCTTTTATACTCTGAGAAAATTTCAGTAATAATACCTACTTACAGAGAAGAAAAATATATAAAAAAGACTTTAGAATCTGTTAGAAAACAAACATATCCTAATTATGAAATAATAGTAGTAGATGGTAATTCTCCAGATGCTACAAGAAAAATAGCAAGAAAATATGCTGATAAAGTAATAAACCTAAGAGAAAGAGGAGTTGCAAAAGCAAGAAATGTTGGAACGAAAGTAGCAACGGGTGATATTTTTGTATTTCTTGATGGAGATACCATAATAGAAAAAAACTTTATTAAAAAAATAGTAAATTTGTTCAGAAATAAAAACATATCTGGAGTTTTTCCTCAAGGACGAACACGTGGTAAGAAGTCACAAGTAATATTTGATTTGCAGAATATTGGTGTAGCAATATCAACATTTTTCAGATTCCCTATGTTGCCTGGTACTTGTGTTATATACAGAAGGAGTTTTTTTGAGAAAACAAAGGGATTCATAGAAGGATATGTGACTGCTGAAGATATAATATTCAGTCTCAAAAACAGAAAATATGGTAAACTGATATATAGTAACAAGGTCAGCTTTGAGACAAGTAATAGGCGAGTAAGAGGAAACAGAAGTACCGGAACCATCGTTTTCTGGATAAAAAACATCCCTAAATCGCTATTTGGTACACCTTCTGAAAAATATGAACCTGTCAGGTAATTATTTAAGTTCTCGATAGAGAATAATATTTGTGTGCCGTGGTGGCTCAGCCCGGTAGAGCGGCTGCCTTGTAAGCAGCATGTCGGGGGTTCAAATCCCTCCCGCGGCTCCATTTTAAACATTTAATAATGTCAAATCTAAATATTCTTTATGCAAAAATTCTTGATAGTAGCTTTATTGATAGGAATTGTGGCTATTTCAGGTTGTGTGCAAGAAGCTTCTGAAACAAATGTAGTGGAAGATCCTCCAGTACAAGAACAGAAAGAAGAAACTACACAACCACCTACAACAGTTACACCACCAGTTCAAGGCAGAACTTATGATCCGTTGACATCAGGAGAAATGGATGACATAGAAGAGAAGATAGGTGATCTTAATCCAGCTTACAATGTTACAACATTTACTTCAACAGATGATTTAACATTTGTATCAATCTACATCTATTCAACATATAATGAAATAGATATGACAAAGATATTCAAATATATGAGAGCTGATTCTTTCACAAAAGAATATGAGGTTCAGATTGTCAAAGGTATGGGTTCATCTATAACTGATGATGATGTGATTTGTAGCTATGGAGATGTTGTAGACAATTTGGATGAAATAATTGATATCAAATGGTATCAATGGCAAGACACAATAGCTAAGAACACTTGTAGCAATTTCTAAGCTTTTTCTTTTTTTTCTTAATATTTAAAAAGAAACGAGTATCATTAAATATATCGGAATGGGGTTATAGTCTAGTTAGGTAGGATGGCGGTCTCCAAATTCATTTGGAGATATGAGGTTTCCTATGATTAAGCAAACCGCTGACGGGAGTTCAAATCTCTCTAACCCCACCAATTAATTTTTAAGGTGAAATAAATTAACAAATCAATACTTATCACAGGTATGTCTGGTTCTGGTAAATCAGCTATAGCTAAAGAACTCAGAAAACTAGGATATAAGGCATATGATGTTGAAGAAATTGAAGGCTTATGCCAGATGTTTGATAAGGAAACTGGAAAACCGGTTATACAAGATAACGAGAAATTAGAAGAAGTCAAACAAAATGATTGGATATGCAACAAGAAGAAATTGCAACAGATAATTAGAAAGAACTCCAAAGGAATTGTATTTTATTCTGGTCTTGTATCTAACCTTGATGAATTATTTCCATTGTTTGATGAGGTTATTCTTTTGAAAGCTACTCAGAAAACCCTCAGTAAAAGGCTCACCACACGCACATCAAATGATTTTGGAAGAACAAGAGAAGTTCAAGAATGGATATTTGCTTGGAAGAAGTGGTGGGAAGATAAGATGATAAAAGAAGGTGCTATAGTTATTGATGCTGATCAAGAGCTTGATAAAGTTGTAGCCGATATTATTAAGAAAATTGAATCTTAAAAAATTAGTGGTGAATTCATGACAGATGTTGGAAAGATGTATGATGAAAGGGTAGAAGAATTCCAGAAACAGTTTGGGACAAATGTAATGAAACCGGATATGGACAAATTTGTTGCATTACTAAACGGGAATAGAGTTCTTGATGTTGGTTGCGGTTCTGGCAATCAAACAAAATATCTGGTTGAAAATAATCTAGATACTACTGGGATTGATCTATCAGATAAAATGCTGGAAGAAGCGAGAAAAAGAGTACCTGAAGCCAAGTTCTTGAAGATGAATCTTTTGGACATGGAATTTGATGATAATTCTTTTGATGGCATTTGGATGTGTGCATGTCTACTTTTTGTCAAACCTGTAGATATCGGAAGAACATTTGAACAATTCAGAAGAGTTTTGAAGCAAGATGGAATACTGTTTATTGCTACCAAAGAAGGGCAGGGGCAATACACAAAAAATAATGTGGTTCATTATTCGTATACTAAAGAAGAAGTAGAGAATTATTTGAAGGATAATGATTTTGAGATAATTGAATCAAAGATAGAAAAAGATTATTGGGGAAGAGAAACCAAATGGGTTGAAATAATAGCTAAAAAATTGTAGGTGATAAAATGGATACTAAATTAATAAAATTAGATTTTCCTGAAGGGTATAATATAATTCTTGGAATGTCTCATTTCATAAAAACTGTAGAAGATATTTATGAGACTTTGGTAGCGAGGGTTCCTGATATAAAATTCGGATTAGCTTTTTGTGAAGCTTCTGGACCAAGACTAATTAGAAGAACTGGAACTGATAATGAACTTGTTAATATTGCTGTAGAAAATGCAAAGAAAATAGCAGCAGGTCATAGCTTCATCATAGTATTGAAGGATACTTTCCCTATTACTGTTTTGAATGACCTAAAGATGGTGGAAGAAATATGTACAATATACTGTGCTACAGCCAATCCAGTAGAGGTCATTATAGCTGAAAGCGAACAGGGGCGAGGGATTATGGGCGTTATAGACGGCAGTAGTAGCTTAGGAGTAGAGAATGAACAGAATGTAGCTGAAAGAAAAGAATTTCTCAGAAGAATAGGTTATAAGTCATAGAAATGCTTATAAGACATGAATTCTAATATTTGACCTATGGTGGCAGATATGCTATCCGGTCTTCAACAGATGTTTGCTGGACTGGAAACAACATACGGAATACCAGGTTTTCTATTAGCAATAGCTCTGTTAGTTCTTGGATTAATTGTTGGAAGAGTATCAAGAAGTATTGTTATTAGATTCTTACAAGCAATTGGATTCAAAAAAATAACACATAAAGAAGGAATAGATGCTGCGTTACATAAAATGGGAATCAGAGGAACTGTTACAATACTTCTAGGAGAACTTGTAAAATGGATATTCTATTTGATATTCTTTGCATTAGCTTTGCAAACATTGTTTGGTGAACAATTCTTAACAGATATCATTGTTAATATAGCAACATACATACCAAGAATAATTGCATCAACAATAATACTGATAGTTGGAATAATAATAGCTGACATCATAGCAAAAGTCTCGAGTAACTTTATTGACAGATTAAAACTTGACAGAAAAGGAAGAAGTGCTCTTGCAACATTAAGTGGAATGATAATAAGATTAATAATCATATTCATGTTTGGTATCTTAGCATTGAACACATTAGGAATAGAAGCTGAGATATTGACAATAAGCTTGGCAATAGTAATATTTGCCTTGATCTTGTTCCTAGTTCTAGGTAGCAAGGATATTATACAAAATATATTGGGTGGTCTGTACCTTCAATCGAGTGGCACTTTACAAAAAGGATTTAAGATTCAATGTAAAGATGTCGAAGGAAAAGTAAAGGAAGTAGGATTTGTCTATACTATAATTGACACAAGAAAAGGAGAAGTACACATACCTAATGCAATGCTACTAAAAGACAAAATCTATTTAAAATAGGTGATGTAATGACAAAAATTTTAGTTGGTCTCATTGACAAGGTTAAAGTTAAAGGTAAAAAGACAGTTGAAACTATCGCAAAGTTCGACACTGGTGCTAAAAGAACTTCTATAGATATGGGAATTGCTGCAAAAGCAATGTTGGGTCCAGTTGTTGATGTAGTGAAAGTAAAAACCGCAAGTTTGAAAGGCGGTTATGTAAAAAGACCTGTAGTTGAAGCAGAGATACATATCTGTGGGAAAAGGGTAAAAATAAAAGCAAACATAGAAGATAGGGTTCACAGTAAACAAAAAGTTTTGATAGGGAGAGATATAATAAAATCTAATTTTATTGTTGATCTTGATAAGGTGTAATTATGAAACTTTTGATACTTGCTCCAGGAAAAGCATCAAAGAGTACACAGATGATATTCGAAGAATCAAAGAAATTATTTGACGAAGTTGATCTGTTTGCAATTGAAGATGTTATTCTTGAAACTTCTGAAGAAGTGAAAGCATACTGTGGTGACAAAGATCTTTCTGGTTATGATTATATGTTGCCAAGAATTGATTCTAAAAGAGCAAGTTTTGGTTATCATGTTGTAAAATTCTTCGACTTGATAAATATGAGAAAACCTTATTCTGCTGAAGCAATACCAATAGCTCATAATAAATTTTCAACATTGTTTGAGTTTAGAAAGAATGGTGTCGTTGTTCCTGATACATATTTTACTTCTTCTAAAAAATCTGCTGAAGAACTTGTTAGAAAAATGAAATTCCCAGCAATGGTAAAGTTAGTAAGTTCTTATGGTGGTAAGGGAGTCATGTATATTGAAAGTAGACAAGCTGCAATGAGTGTTGTTAAGACATTGAATTTATTAAAACAGGATCTTATGCTAGAAAAATTCATAGAAAATCCTGGTGAAGATATGAGAGGTTTCTTAATTGGTGATGAAATAATTGGAATGAAAAGGATTGCTAAGAAAGGTGAAAAAAGAGCAAATGTTTCTGCTGGTGGTAAGGCTGTAACATATACATTAAATGATGAAGAGAAAGAAATTGTTTTTAAAACTGCTAAGATATTAAATGCAAAAATTTGTGCTATCGATATGATTAACGGAAAAGACGGTGCTTATGTTATTGAGGCTAACATAAATCCCGGACTACAAGGAATAACAAAAGCTACTGGAATTAATTTAGCACAAAGAATTGCAAAGTTCTGTTATGAGGAAGCTAAAAAGTGATATTATGAAACTGTGTATAATTGGTACAAAAAATACTGATCCAATAATAATAGAAGAAGCAAAGAAACATTTTGAAAAAGTGTTACTTGCACCAATCTCAGGAGTATTGCTGGTATCATCAGATGGAAAGATAATACCAAGATACAAAGATACTGATTTGAAAAAGTTTGATTGTGTTTTAACATTAGTTGACAAAGATGATTATCATTTTGCATTTTTACTTATGAATAATTTATCAAAAAGTGTATTCAAACCACAGGGAATAACAAGTTTTGCAACTGTTTCTGATAGAACAAGTTTATTTAAGAAACTTTCTGAAAATAGGATAAGTGTTCCTAATATTGCTTTGGCTAATAGAGCTGAAGCTGCAAAAAGAGGAGTAAAGGAATTAAAATTCCCTATTGTTCTTAGAGCTGGAGAAAAAGAAGTCATGTTAGCTCATACAGAACAAGAAGCATTGTCGATGGTAGATACTTTGCAAACTTTAAATCGAAAAATATTCTTAGAAGAATATAGTACAAGAGGAAAACTTTATGATTTATTTGTTATGGGTGATGAAGTAGTTGGTGCTGTTAAGAAAAAAGTAGTTGGAACAACAATAAAAGAAGATAGAAAATTCAAAGTCAAGTTGAATAAGAGGATGATAGAAACTGCATTAAAGACTGCAAGGATATTAAAGACAGAATGGGCAAGAATTTCTATGTTTGATTTCAAAGATCCTAAAGTAATCGATGTGGATCTGACTCCTAGTGTTACAAATGTATGTGAAATAGCTGGAAAGGATGTCACACCTGATCTTATGAACATGTTGAAGCAATATAGTGAACTGGAACAGAAAGAGTCATTACCTATGAAAATAGTATCTGAGATAGTAAAGGTAAGAGATGAGCTAAAAAATTAAGTTTAAATATTCTGCGATTGATTATATTCTCAGGCGTCGTTAGTCTAGTGGTAGGATTTCGGCCTTCCAAGCCGACGACAGGGGTTCAAATCCCCTACGACGCACCATTTAAATCTTTTTCTATTCCATATCTGTTATGCAATACAAAACAATTGAATTTGGATTAAAAGATGGCGTGGGAACTATTCAGTTAAACCGACCTGAAAAACATAATGCCTTTAATGATGTAATGATTTCTGATATTATCAAGTGTTACGAAAGTATCAATGATATGGAAGATGTCAGAGTAGCTGTATTAGAAGGAAGGGGAAAATCATTCTGCGCAGGAGCTGACCTTAATTATATGAAAAATGTTGTTGGATATGATGATACTTATGAAGATAGTTTGAGATTAGCTAAATGCTTTAATGCTATCTATGCATGTAAAAAACCTACAATCGCGAAGGTTCATGGTGCAGTGATTGGTGGCGGAAATGGTCTAGTGGCAACATGTGATCTTGTTTTCTGTGATGATGATACCAAGTTTTCTTTAAGTGAGGTAAAACGTGGACTTGTTCCAGCAGTGATTTCTCCTTATGTTCTTAAACGTATTGGTGAATATGCCACAAGAGAGCTGATGTTGACAGGTAGAAGATTTGACGGAAAGAAGCAGAACAATATGGACTAGTAAACAAATCAATGCCAAGAGAAGAATTGGATGGTCATATTAAATCAGTAACTGATGATTTGGTGCTCAATGGACCAAATGCTACGATAACATGCAAACAATTATTATACGATACTACAAATGAACTTTCTTTTGAGGATTCAATAGAATACACAGCAGAAATGATTGCTAGATTGAGAATTTCAGAAGAAGGACAAGAAGGAATGACTTCTTTCTTAGAAAAGAGAAAACCTAATTGGGTAAAAAAATAGCCTTAGAATCCCCATAAAGCTCCACTTATAAACCTTCTACGTATAATATTGGGTATGAAATCATTCAAAGAATTGGGACTACAAAGATCTTTTATTGAAATAATAAAGGATGCTGGAATAGAAACTCCTACAGAAATACAGGAAAAAACAATCCCTTTAATATTGAAAGGAAAGGATGTAATAGCTGGATCTGCAACTGGTTCTGGTAAAACACTTGCATTTGGTTCAGGTATAATACAAAATGTTCATAAGAAAAAGGGTATTCAATCTTTGATAGTAACTCCTACTAGAGAACTTGCAAACCAAATAGCAAAAGCTCTGTCAAAATTCTCAAAACACAAAAAATTCAATACGGTGGTTGTTTGTGGTGGGCTTTCAATGAACAGACAAGTTAGAGAACTACAAACAGCAGAAATTGTTGTTGGCACTCCTGGTAGATTACTTGATCATATTCAACACAGAACAATAAGATTAGACGGAGTGAAAATACTTGTTCTAGATGAAGCTGACAGAATGTTAGATATGGGTTTCATTGATGATGTTGACCAGATAATAGCAGCTTGTCCTAAGAAAAGACAGACATTGTTGTTTTCTGCAACAATCTCCAAAGATATCTCAAGACTTGCTGGAAGATATATGAAAGATCCGAAAATGGTCTCAGCTGAATCTTATGTTGATCCTAAAAAATTGAAACAGATATACTATGATGTTGATGAGGGTACAAAATTCTCTTTATTAGCTAGTCTTTTGAGAAAAGATCATGCTGGACTAATAATGGTCTTCTGTAACACAAAGAGAACTGTAGATTTTGTAGCAAGGAATCTAAAAGAAGAGGGAGTAAATGCTGAAGCTATTCATGGTGGATTTACACAATCAAAAAGAAATACTGTTATAGGACAGTTTCATGCAAAAAAATTGAAAGTAATGGTATGTACAGATGTAGCTGCTAGAGGTCTTGACATTAAAGGTGTTTCTCATGTTTACAATTATGATCTTCCTAGAGAAAGTAAACAATACGTACATAGAATAGGAAGAACAGCTAGAGCTGGTGAAAAAGGAATGGCTATTAATATGCTTTCAAAAGATCAGCACGCTTTCTTTAGAGCTGTTATGAGAGACAATGATGTTGACATAGTGAAGAAACCAACTCCTCAGGTAGAAAAAATAAAGACAAAGAAAGTTGAGCCAAAAGGCCACAGCTTTAGAAGAGGTCCAAAGGTTAGAAAAGAAAGACGTGGAAATAGACCTACAAGAAGCAATAGAAGTGCGCGTGAACGAAGTTCATCTGGCAAGCCTTCTGGAAGAAGAGGCGGTTGGAAAGGCGCAAGACCTAGAAGAGCTTAAATGCTTTTCTACCCTATTATTTCTTAGTGATATTATGGATGAAATAGCAAAATATAATGTTGAAATACAGGATGCTCTTACAATAGCTCCTAGAAAAGTTGATGATGTTCAGAAATACTTCAGTGTTTATTTTTGCAAAGATCGTGGTGAAAAGGGTTTTAAGACAGAAGAAAAGGAAAACATAGTAGAAAATGTTAAAAAATCTCCATATACAAAAGGAGTTGGAATAGTCACAAGTTGGTGTTATCCTAATTATGAAGAAGGTGTTTCAAAAATATTCTATCTTAATCCAGAAATGCCTTTTTTGGCAAATGGTCC
>JAAOXY010000108.1 GCA_018221065.1 Candidatus Aenigmatarchaeota archaeon
GCCGTCTTTGAGAGAACCCTTTTGGTTCATATCTGACTGTCTGATGAAGAAGTTTCCCGGATTCATCAACATAGTCATAAGTCTTGATGATCTTTTTTTGAGGCTCTGTCCTTAATCCCGCTTCTTTAGCAAGGACACTAAAGGCAGTCTTATAATCAACGTTACTCCTATTCATATAGAAATCAAAGATACTGCCCTTAGAATCGCATCCAAAGCAGGTATACTGCCCCGTGCTTTGATTTACCGATAAGGATGGATTCTTGTCATCATGGAAGGGACACAGAGCCTGTCCATTGCCTGAGCCATTCCATTTAATAGAGGTCAATTCTGAGGAGTAGAAGTCTTTAATGTCGATATTATTAATAATGTCCTGCTTGCTAATCATCGTTGTGTTACCTTGCTATTCCCTGAATTGCGTATGGTAAAAATGGCATTCCTTACGCTTCGGATTTCTTTCATAAAGGAAAGCAGTCCAACCTTTTTGTTAGTGTAGATTTCAGCAATCGCCCCGTCTACATTACCTAAAATTCTGAAACCTACTTTTCCGGATGACTGTTTAAAGGGTGTAATTGTAAGGTTATATTTTTTCTGAAATTCTGGCAGGGAACATGCTGCAACAACTGTGAAGTCCTCGAATACTGATTCTTGATCTTGGTCTTGCATATGATACGTTCTCCTTTTATTCTTTTGAAAGAATTAACACTTTCTATAAAAGAAAAATCCGAAAAAAGGTGGGGGTATCTTTTTTCTCGGGGGTTATTAGGCGGGGTAAATACGTTTTATTCGATTATACCAATCTATTTGATATGAACACTCAGCAGAACACTCATTTCCATGCTGAGGACAATTGTATTCTTCTGTCATAGCTTCTATATGTTTTATACGATAAGACTTTCTATGTATTGCCTTATAAATAAGTTTTACGCCTTTTTCTACAGCATCTTCACCTTCAACTTCAACTTTATTCTTTCCTTTAACAGGAGTGCCTACTTTTGGCTTTTTAGACATATACTTAATCTTTCCTAAGAGTTCCTTAGCTTTGATAGGATTGCCTTTGCTTTCTTTCTCTATAAAGGCAATAATTCTAAAACCAAGTTTTTCTTGTGCATTAATGTCATACCATCTAAGATATTTATTGAATGTTATTTCTCTACAGCGATATAGTGGTAGTATTTCTTGTGGTTCATTGGCAATAACTGCTTCCACTTTATTTTCTTTTCTTTTTTTTATATGGCGAGCAATATACTCCCAAATAGTTTTTTTTACATCCCGAGCATCATTAAGTTTTATTAAGTTCAAATCAATCTCAATCAAAAGCTTGTCATCCTCTGGAAATAATCCAATTTCTGGCTCCTTTATGATTCGATCTTTATGGATAAGCAACTTTTGTTTTTTTGTTTTAAATCTTTCTGTATAAGGAGTCACATGCCATACCCTAATTGGTTCTAATGTATCAGTTATATTCCCAATAACAAGAGGATACTCACCTTTGAGATCTACAAATTCATCGTAAGTCCATCCTGATAGAGCATAACGATATTTTTGATCTTTTGTAGACAATATATGCACATTCCATTTTTTCACAAGTTTTTCATGAAGATTCTGCACTACTTCTGGCCAGTCGTCATGAGGGAGTGGCAATTTATCAAATTCCTTGATAAGTTCTTCAGCGAGGGGATCTCTGATTATTAACTGAAGTTTTCTTTTCAGATATAATGAATATTCTTTTTTTTGGGCTCTACGGAACTGTTCTTCTTCTTTAAGGTCTTCAAGTCGTTGAACATCATTTTTCTTTTTCATTCTCTTACCACTATCCAAGTGTTTTCTATCATGAAAGTGTAGCTGGTAGAAATGCTAGTTCTGGGAAATTACCGGATCCCCTGTAAATAATAAGTCTCCTACTATTCTTTCAAATATGAGAGATAAGATTCAAGTGATTTTTCTGAAGAATCGTTTGCCAGCTAAAAATGCTCCACCCGTGACAAAGAGGATTGACGAGATTGGTTCGGGGACGACAGTTGTTGGTATTGCTATGAATCCAGTTGAATTATTTACAACTCCTACAATGACTCCACTATCGTTAATATCTCTGCCCCAACCCGATAATGAAGTATAATTACCATTATCATATATTTGTCCATTCCCAACTACAACACCATTGTTATTTATGCTTTCAGCATTAAACGATAGTAGGGTATATTCACCATTACTATAAAGAAAACTTGCAGAGTTATCATAAAGATCACCAACTACAACCCCGTTATTATTTATGTCTTCGGCATAGACTGGTGTCCATGGATCAAATTTCAACCATGTATATGCTCCATTATCATAGATAAAAGACATTTGATCATAATTGCTTTCCCCTACTATAAGACCAGAATCATTTATGGCGATAAAATACTGTCGTGATAATTCAGATGGTAATGGTGGAACTATCAATTCGCCATTACTGAATATAAATCCTTTGTTCACACCACTCTGTGCAGTACCTTGTCTAGCAACACCCACTACAACACCATTATTATTTATTTCGTATGGTTCAGCCCATAACCACCCCGAAGGAAATAATGGTGTGTATGAACCGTTACTATATAAATAACCATTATTGGTTATGGCATCCTGTCCAACGATGTCACCATTATCATTTATTCCGTATGCCGGACCATTCAATTCAGTAAAAACACCATTGTCATATATAAAGCCTTTTGTTAGATTACTACTATCTCGATATTCACCAACAACTACATTATTTTCATTAACAGCATGAGCAATAGAAAAATTTGCTCCTTCTGGCAGCAATTCGGTATATGTATATTGAGGGTAAGCTGGAGTAATTATGGATATAATAGAAAAAACAACAACAATACTTATGAATTTTACTTTTTTCATTTTTTCCCATTCAATATCGACTACATAGTCAATCCAAAAAGCAAGTTACAATTGTGGTTGATTGTGGGTCTTAATTGCAGATTCTATATCAATGAACAACACCTGAACAACTTTATTTGCTTTCATTATATGTACCGCCTTTGGAAAGTTAGAAGATAAAATTATATCTCCTGTTATATTGTCCAAAAACTGTATCGTAAAGCTATCAAGCAAATAATATCGTCCAGCTCGAAGACTGAAGCCGGTCGCTCTAATTTCTGTTTGACGATAATTCGCATAATCAAATTTTACGATTGCATCTGGTATTCCGGGATATTTTTCTGTATCAATAACATTAAATCCCAGCTTTATTAGTTCATGAGTTATTGTATTTTTCAATGAAAAGGAGTCATCTTCTACATTGTATGGACTAAATGCCAATGTTTTTATTTCAGAAAAGTCAGCATTTGGATTTATAGTGGTATATCGAGGAGTATTACCTGTTGTAGCACAAGCAGAAAAAAATGCAACTATTATTATTGATAA
>JAAOXY010000004.1 GCA_018221065.1 Candidatus Aenigmatarchaeota archaeon
AAAACTTGTGGGTGTATCTCACCGAAGAATCCAACAGATTCGCCATTTACTAATATTTCACCACATCGAGAATCAATAAAACTATTATGGTTAATTGGTTTTATTTCATATTGAACTCCAATATTCTGTAAAACACTTTCAACAATAGATTTTATTTCGGTTAAGTTTGCTTTATCATGACTTATTGCACCACAAAGTTTTCTAACATTCTTTGCTCTCACTTCAGCTTCTTCATCAAGTAGAACAACATCACCGATTTCAAATACTCTTTGTGGATAAATTCTATGTTTGTTTGTTACCAACATTTTCAATACAATTGGAGTTAACCAAGTTCTACAGATAGTATATTCAGTTGTTACAGGATTTACTATTTCAACAATATCTTTTTTATTCAATTGCATTTTATCAAACATGTCTTCGCTATTAGAAAGTATGAATCCAACATATTCTTGCATACCTAAACCAACCATAAGTTCTCTTATTTTTTCTGTATAATCTTCTTTCTCAGAAATTCCACCTATTGATGGAGACTTAGGGAATATTGGTTCTATGTTATTATAACCAAAACCAATTGCAACATCTTCTATAAGATCTATCTCATGCATGATGTCAGATCTATAAGGTGCAACACTAACATTTATTTTACCACCTTTTTGTTTCAAAACAGTGTGTCCCATTCTTTCAAGTGCTTCAGCAATTTTATTTTCATCAAGATCAAAACCAAGTACTCTGTTTGTTTCAGAAACTTCTAAACTCCATTGCTGTGGTTCTAGAATAGGATATTTTTTTCTATCAATTTTTACAGATTTTAATTCACCAGTTCTTTCAATTATGTTTGTTACAACAATATTCAAAGAATGCATTACAGCTTTTTCATCAGTTCCTGTTACTTCTACAAAAAGATTCTGAGTTTTTTCAGAGACTCTTGTTCTCTCTGAATTTATTATAGGTGGTAGACTTACCACACCGTAATCATCAAGTATTACTGGCCATGTTGCTTCATTTTCTAAAAGATGTTTATATTCAATTCCTTTTGGGTGTTGTTCTAAAACTTCTTTCAAGAACATTTCTTTAGTCTCACCAAGAGGAACAAACTTTACTTTTTCTGGATCAACTTCCCTATAGATTAGTTTACCTTTCATTCTATCAAGATCATGAACACCAATTGCAGATTTCTTTCTATTTCTTCCAAGACCACCATGTAATTTCTCTTGCAATTGCATTAAACTTTTTACTAACTCATCACTTAATTCAACATCACTTATTACAGCACAACCAATTATTGGTCTTACATTAACATCTTCGTTTCTCATTGTTAATCCCGAATCTGACATAGTATACTTAGGCATTCCTTTTTCTGTTCCAATGAAAGTTTTCATTGCTCTTGCACAACCTTCAACAGAATACATATCAGGTCTATCAGGATTTAGTTCACATTCTATATTCTCTCCTTCCCATTCTGTTTCACATTTCAATAAAAATAGAGCTTCCTCTATCTCTTCGTTGCTCATTTCTTTTTTCAAGAGCCCCAACAAGTCTCCTTTTGTAAAGTTAATCACTACCATTTTCTTTCACCGGATATTTTTCTCTCATTTCTTCAATATGAGCTTTGAATAATGTTTCTAAATCTGTATCATTTCTTATTGCAAGTTGTAATAATAATACAAAAACATCCATCATTTTATGATCAATGCCATGTTTATCTTTTTCTGTAACTTGATCTTTTAATTCTTCATAATTTTCTTCAATCATTTCTACAATCTGTTCCATGTCTGTTGAATTCCATCCTCTTTTTTTTCCAATTTTTTTAATTGTTTTTGTCATTTCATTCAAATTCAATCTCTCACCACCGGAGTATTTCTAAGGAAATCAATATCATCAGAGTAAAGTTGTCTTATGTCATGAATACCAAGTTTCATCATTGCAAGTCTTCCAAGACCCAATCCCCAAGCCAAAACATTTGATTTTTCAATTCCTAACGGTCTTAAAACTTCTGGTCTAAACATTCCTGCACCACCGACTTCTACCCAACCTAACTTAGGGAATTTCATAAACAATTCACAACTTGGTTCAGTGTAAGGGAAGTAACCAGGTTTATACCTAACATCTTCAGCACCAACCATGTCTGCAAATCTTTTCAATACTCCTAGCAAGTGTCTGAATGTTAAATTCTCACCAATTATAATACCTTCACACTGATCAAATTCAACAAGATGTGTTGCATCAATAACATCATATCTAAATACTTTGTCAATAGAAAAGAACATTCCAGGTTTGTCACCATGTTCAACTAACTTTCTAGCAGACAAACAAGTTGTTTGTGATCTTAACATTAATTTAGCTGCTTCTTCCTTGCTCCATTCTCCACCCCAACCAGTACTTCCAGTTATCCATCCACCTTCTTGTGTAGCTTTTACTTTTGCAACAACATTTTCATCAGGTAAGGAACCAGACTTAGGATGTTTTAGATAAAAAGCATCATGAATACTTCTAGCAGGATGATCTTGTGGCATAAACAATGCATCAGAATTCCAAAACGAACTTTCGACATAAGAACCTTTCATCTCTTGGAATCCGAGTCCAATCAATTTTCTTCTCATGTTTTCAATAAATTGCATGTAAGGTTGTTTCTTTGCTGCAAAAACTTTTGGAACTGGAGTGTTAACATCATATTTTCTAAACTTTTGTCCTTTCCATTTACCATATATTATCATATCAGATGTTAGTTGTGCAATCTGTCCAGTTGGAACAGGTTGAACAATATCAACTTCAGACTTTTCTGTTGATAATTCTATTACTTTTGGTTTTCTTAATCCAAGTCTTTCTAGCCATCCTTTTTTCTGAACAACTTCTGTTGTTATATTTCCACCAGCTTTTACATTTTCAATAATATTTCTTGAGTTTAGAACTTTAGCAATTTCATAATTAGAAGGTAACTTAGTATTATTTATTTCTTGCAATGTTTTTTCAGTATCAGTTGTTGTCCCTATTGCTGCACGACCATTTTCAGTTAGAAGCATGCTACCGTTTTCTATCTTAACCCATTCACTTTTCTGTGCCCAGCTGATAGCAATCTTAGCATAAGGAAGTTGCATAATTTCAGACATAGGCTTAGCCCCATCTCTGAGTAACTCTATTAACTTTTTCTCTGGAAGACCTTCTTTCAGATATTTTGCTCCTTCTTCAGTAAGCTGATACATAAAATCACTTTATCAAATACTTGTCAATATTCTTTTCCGCTTTCTTTACTTTGGACTGAAAATCTTTTAAGTATATCTCTACGTCCTTTGCAAGGCATTTTTTACATTCTCCACAAAGTAATTTGCCACCATAGCAATTTTTATGCCTTTTCGTAGATTCTTTTTTATCTTCAAAGAATACTTTTAGATAATGATAAACTACACATTTGTCAGCTTCTCCACCTTTCTTCTTTTGCTCTTCAACTGTGTCTCTACCACCAGTCAATGCTTGCATACAGAATTTAGCAGCTTTCTTAGGGTCTTCATTTAAGAATATAGCCGATCCTGGTAAGCTTTTACTCATCTTAGGACCGCCTCGTAAACTAGAAAGATATTTCATGTGTATTGTTGCAGGTTTATTCAAACCAAACTTAGCAGCAAGGTCTCTAGATAATCTTACATGTGGATCTTGATCAATTCCAACAGGAACTAAAACACTTTTCTTCCCACCGAATTTATCCAATTGTGGTAACAGAATATCTGCTGCCTGTATTACTGGATAAAACATTTTTCCAGCACTAGTAGAATCATTAAATCCATATATTGCTTTAATTGTACTCAAAGTAACTTTCTTTGATAATTTAATCACAAAATTATAGATGTCAGTATATTCTTGATGTATGAATATCTTAGTTCTCTTCATATCAAATCCTAGTGCCACCATCTGAGCAGCAATCAATCTAGCATTTTTCATGCCTACTTCCTGATTATCAATCTTTTCAAAAATATATGACTCATCATCAGATATTGGGATGTAAACAGGTATATTGTATTTCTTCTGAAGTTCAACAACAACATCAAATGTTAATTTGTGACCTAAATGAATCGATCCAGAAGCATTGAATCCAGTCAATATTGCTACATCCTTTTTAGACTTTACATCTTTCATGAATTTGTCAAAATCTCTATGCGAGAAAATATAACCATCATCAAAAGCTTTTATCCCCTTTGGGATATTCTTGACAGTGGATATTGGTTGCGTACCAAATTCTTTTATCAATTTATTATAGTCTATTGACTCTTCTTCGCTTGTTTCAAAAGGACTTAATCTTTTTGCCATCAAAACACCTCTCTAAATAGATATGATTGGCTATTCTTAATATTAATCTTTAGAATGAGTTATCGCAATTTTCTCAGATCTAAACCGACATCTAATTTTGGACCCAATGTGATATCATCCACACTTTTTCTAGGTTTTTTCTCAGGAATCTCATCGCTTTCCCCAATAGTGAGAATATGTGGAATACGCCACTTTTCTTCAATATCAAGCGCTGTTTTTATTCTAGCTTCATTTACCCACCCTATCCAGCAAGTTCCCAATCCAAGATCATTTGCTCTCAAGTCCATGTAAGTAGTTGCTATTGTCAGGTCTCTTTTTGCACGGTATTCATTAGGAGCATCCCATCCTTCAACAGGTTCTTTGTATGCAGTAGGATCTGTACAACAGATAGCTATTACCGGAGCTTCGTAAATAGATTTTTGTCTGAATGCATGAGCATCATAAAGCTTTTTCTTATCATCTTTGCTTGTTACAAAACGAAAAGCCCACGGTTGAACATTTTTACCAGAAGGAGCTTTCCTTGCAGCATCAAGTAAATCATGGAGTATACCCTGTTCAATTCCCGTATCCATATATTTTCTTATGCTTTGCCGATTGTTTATGATATCTAAAAATCCCATAATTATTATTCACACTAAAAAGATTTAAATCAGAACTAAAAGGCACCCTATATTATATAGCTTTTGCAGAAGGTTTATCATAAAAGTCTTTCAATTTCTCTACAGCTTTCCCAACATCTACTAACTCAATCTTTTTAGAAGCTCTAGTTTCAGCAATCTCACCAGATCTTTTTAATAAGAATAATCCAGATCTGATATCATTTAGTTCAGCTGTTTTTTTAATAATTTCTTCAAATGCATCATACTCCCAGACATTTGGAACAAATGCATATTTTTCTCTTTCTCTAAGTATTCCACGAGTCTCTTCAAAATTATAAGGTCTGAAAGATTCTTTCTCTAACATCAGTCTCGACAAAACTCTCTGATCCAATTTAGCTATCCACTCAGGAACATTTGTTATCAAGAATATAGTCTTGAATGAAACATCCTCAACTACTCTATAAAGAAAATCATGATCTTGTGTCTTATCAATCTCATCAAATACAAACACTGTTCCCTGGTTTTTGTTTAATTTACTTATTACCTGATCAAAAATCTGGTCACCAGACAGGTCAGTAGTTCTAATATCCAACTGATTTGCAATTTCAGTTATTATCTTGTAACTAGTATCCTTCTTCCAACAATTAACATATACAGGAATGATATTATCAGCATGTTCTCTTAATTTTCTAAGTAAGAACTTAATAGAAGCTGTCTTTCCAATACCAGGAGAACCAGATATCAAGATATTTCTACCATTCCTTTTTTCAAATAGTGGTTTAATACAGTCAGCAAGATATTGTTGCTGATCTTCTCTATAAGGAAGAGTCCTAGGTAGATATGTTTGCTCCAAAACCCCAGGATTGATAAACAAACTCTCTTCAGCAGATAATAAATCCATAATATTATTATTGACCTAAACCTTAATAAGTTAATATCGTCAAAAGTGATAGTATGAAAAGCATAACTGATATGGAGTCTTTAGCAAAAAGAAGAGGTATATTTTGGCAATCATCAGAAATTTATGGTGGATTATCTGGATTCTACGAATATGGCCATATAGGTACTTTACTAAAGAGAAAAATAGAGAACATATGGAGACAATATTTCCTCAATCTTGATGATAATTTCTTCGAAATCGAACCATCTAGTATAATGCCTGAGAAAGTCTTCAAAGCTTCAGGGCATTTAGATAATTTCGTTGATCCAATTGCTAAATGTAAAAAATGTGGTACAGAGCACAGAGCTGACCATATCATGGAAGAATTTCTTAAAGAAAACTTTGAAGGAATGACAGCAGAGCAACTCACAGCTCTGATAAAGAAGCATAATGTAAAATGTCCAAAATGTAAAGGTGCATTAGGTAATGTTGATGTATTCAATATGACATTTCCTATCAATTTAGGTGTAAAATCAGATACTACTGCATATCTAAGACCAGAGACAGCTCAAGGTGTTTATGTTAACTTTTTGCAACAATTCAATGTTACTAGAAAGAAACTTCCTTTAGGACTCGGAATAATCGGAAGAGCTTTCAGAAATGAAATATCTCCAAGACAGTTGATAATAAGGATGCGTGAATTCACACAAGCAGAACTTCAAATATTCATAGATCCAAGTTCAATTGACAAACATGATAAATGGGATATTGTTAAAGATTATGAATTGATTTTGAAACCAGTAAAAAATAAGAAAGCAATAAAGATGACAGCTTCAGATGCTGTAAAGAAACTAAAGTTGCCAAAGTTCTATGTTTGGTATCTTGCAAGAACACAAGAATTCTTTTTAGATGTTCTTGGTTTCCCAGAAAATAAATTCAGGATAAGAGAATTAAATGATGAAGAAAGAGCATTCTATAACAAATATCACTGGGACGTTGAGATAGATGTTGAATCTTTAGGTGGATTCAGAGAGATTGGTGGTGTTCATTACAGAACTGACCACGACTTATCAGGTCATGAAAAGATATCAAAGAAATCACAGCATGTATCTGTTGATGGTAAAAAATTCATACCAAATGTATTGGAAGTTTCAATGGGTGTTGATAGAATTCTTTATTCATTAATTGACATAGGATATACTGAAGAAAACGATAGATCTTATATCAAGTTAACACCACATCTGTCACCATTCATGGCAGGCGTATTTCCTTTAGTAAAGAAAGAAGGTATGCCAGAAAAAGCAAAAGAAGTTTATAATTCACTAAGATGTTGCTTTGATGTATTCTATGATGAGTCAGCATCTATTGGAAGACGTTATGCAAGAGCAGATGAGATTGGTACAGCATTTTGTATTACCATTGATGGAGATACAATGAAGAACGATACGGTTACAGTTAGAGAAAGAGATTCAACAGACCAGAGAACAGTTAAGATAGATGAATTAGAAGTATTCTTACAAGAACATCTTTAACATTAAAGCAAAGTAATAAATATGATAACTTTCTATTAGAATTAGGTCGATTAATATGTTTACAAAATAATTCTACACAAGAACAGACTTTTACAGTGTTACAATTGGCTACCACATGTGTTACATACAAGTTTCTTTTCAAATAGAGAAGAAGGACCCATAGCTATGTGTGTGACATCAGAACTACCACATTTATCACAATAAAACCCCATAACAAAAGTTTATCTTGTATGTTTATAAACTATATCGTAACTGCGTGAGGCGAGTAAAATGAATGAAGAGAATATAATAAAAGTTAGAGGAATTTCAAAAGAATTCAAAGTTCAGAAAGAAAAGAATGTTTTCAAGGCTTTGTTTAGCCGTAAGTATAAAACAGTAAAGGCTCTAAAAAAAGTGAATCTTGATGTAAAGAAAGGAGAGTTCATAGGAGTAGTAGGTCCGAATGGTGCAGGAAAGTCAACACTCATCAAAATCCTTACAGGAATCCTTACACCAAGTTCAGGAAAAGCAGAAGTCAAAGGTTTAGTACCTTATGAAGAAAGACAGGAGAATTCAAAGAAAATAGGTGTAGTATTCGGTCAAAGATCTCAGTTATGGTGGGATTTACCAGTCATAGAATCATTTGAATTACTTCGTAGAGTATTCGAGATACCTGATAAGGCATATAATAAAAATCTAAGAACTTTCAAAGATGTTTTGGGGATTCAGAAATACTTAGATACACCTACTCGGAAACTATCTCTTGGAGAAAAGATGCGTTGTAACATAGCAGCATCTCTGTTACACAATCCTGACATAGTTTATTTAGATGAACCTACAATTGGTCTAGATGTAGAAGCAAAATATAGGATAAGAAAATTCTTGAAGAAATTAAACAAAGAAGGATTGACAATTATTTTGACTACACATGACATGGGAGACATCGAAGAACTATGTGAAAGAATGATAATCATAGATAAAGGATCTGTTATTTACGATGGTAAGACTGAAGAAATAAAAAATAAAATGACAACAGACAGAATGGTTGTTATTGATTATAGAAATACACCACCAAAAATAAAATTACCAAAAGGGGTTAAACTTAATGCAAAAGAAGGAGACAAGATAATCTATAAAGTAGATACAAAAAAAGCATCAGTTTCAGGTTTTATTAAATCTATTCTTATGAAACACAAAGTTGATGACATACACATCGAACAGCCTTCAGTAGAAGAAATGATACGAAAGATATACAAGAAGGGGATTTGATGTACAGAAGTATTGCGTTAATTAAGCTAAAAGAAGAATTTGCATACAAATATAGAGCTTTATTTAGTTTAACTGGTTCAATACTTAGCGTAATACTTCTTTGGTATTTATGGACAGCAATATTTGCATCATCAGTAGAAACGACTGTTGCAGGTTTCACACTTCCAGCAATAATAACATATATGATAATATCAACTGCAATAAGAGCACCAAATTCAACTTATTTTGAACATGGTATAGAAACAGATGTACGAACAGGATTTATAGCAACACAAATGGTAAAACCATATACCTATCCAATCTATCAGTTTTTTGTTGGTCTGGGGGAATCAATGTATAAATTAATCATACTTACAGTACCAATGCTATTGTTAGGTATTTTATTTTTTAATCTAAGCTTACCAGCAAATACATTGGCATTTTCAATAAGTGCAATATTGGGTTTCATAATAAATTTTTCAATGGCTTTAATAACTGGTTTATGGGCATTTTGGACATCTGGAAATATATGGGGGCTCAGACACTCTAGACAAATATTATCAGATATGATATCAGGTGCAATTATCCCACTTTCATTTTTCCCACTATGGCTAGCAAATATAGCAAACCTATTACCATTCAAAGCTATCTACAGTATTCCACTTTCGATTTATGTTGGTCACATAACAGGAAATGAAATATATTATGCAATACTGCAGCAATTATTTTGGGTAGGATTATTTTTAGTGATGATAGTTATAATTTGGAAAAGAGCAGAAAAAAGAGTTGTTTCACAAGGTGGTTAAATGCGATTAGGATATTACAAAAGATTATGGGCTAAATTATTAGCACTGAATATAAAGAAATATGCAATCTATAAGCTAGATTTTATAATAGGAATCCTAGCAATGGCCATGGCAGAAATATTAAGCGTATTATTTTTCTGGGTAATATTCCAACACATCCCAGTATTAAATGGTTGGATTTTTGAAGAAGTATTATTTTTAACGTCATTGTTCATGATAGTATTTGGTATTTGGCATGTTTTCCTTTCAGGAGCAGCATTTTGGGGCCTTGAATGGTTAATAAGACGTGGTGAATTTGATAGATTAATGTTACAACCAGTAAGTCCATTAAAATATTTATTATTAGCAAGATTTGACGATGATGGATTAGGAGATCTTTTAACAGGGATAGCTGTATTTTGGTATGCTGCAAATGCAGTAGGATTTCAATTTTCATTAATTAACATAATAACACTGTTAATTTTATTAGCAAGTGGAACAGTGATATTCTTTTCATTGTTATTATCACTCAGTACAATTTCGTTTTGGATAGTCAGAAGTCATTCTATAGGTGACATATTGTTTAATCTATTTAATTTTATAAAATATCCTTTAAACATATTTAGTCCACTCGTAGTAACATTCTTTACGTTTTTATTACCATTAGGTTTCATAAGTTATTATCCAGCACAGATATTATTACAAAAAGAATCAGTTTCAATGATTGCTTATGCTGGTCCTATAGTGGCGGTTATATTCTTTATTGTAGCTAATTATATATGGAATATCGGTTTAAAAAATTACACGTCGACAGGTAGTTAACATGTATGCATTTGTACTAGGTAAAAACAAAGAATTATCAAAAGAAGAATTGTCTTGTTATTTTGAAACAAACAATATTAAATTCAAGATAATAAATGAAGGAAATGATTTTCTTATTATCGATACTAAAATAGACCCAGAAATAATAAAAGATCTTGGTGGTACATTGAAGATTGGAAAGGTCACGCCTTTAGAAGATATTAGAGTAGAAGGAATTTATGGTGTTAGTTTATATGGTGTACCAAGTCACACAGTCTTTAGAGTAAAAAAGAAGATAAAAGAAAATAACAAAGCAAAGTTATTCATTACAAGAAAAGACAAGCTAACAGCAGTTGAGATAGTAATGAAAGATTTGATAGGAAGAGAAGTTCTTGTTCTGAGATCAAAGAAAATATATTATGCAATAACACAATCAGTTTATGATCCATTTGAATATAAGAAATTAGATGTAGAAAGACCAAATCAACGTGGTATGTTATCAATACCAATAAGACTTTCAAAGATTATGATTAATCTAGCAAAACTAAAAAAAGGAGATACCATACTAGACCCATTCTGTGGTTATGGTACAATATTACAATCAGCACTATTGAGTGGAATAAATGTTTACGGTTCTGATAAAGATGAAGATTGCACAGAATCTGCAGAACTAAATATAGAATGGTTAAAAGAACAATACAAAATAAAAGCTAAACACAAATTTAAAACTTCAGATGTTTTAGACTTAGAAACTGAAGATAAGTTTGATGCTATAGTAACTGAATCTTACTTAGGACCACCATTGAGAAAGTCTGTAACAGAAGAACGAGCACAAGAAATAATAGACGAATTAAACACTTTCTATGAGAAAGCTTTAGAAAAGTTAAGTACTGTTCTAAAGAAAGGAAAGAGAATTATAATTATACTGCCTGTAATCAGAACAAGAGATAAAACATTCAGGATGAGTATAGAACCAAAAGATCTAAAATTAATAAAGAAAATTAGTGATATACACCCTAAACACATAACAGGAAGAGAGATTTTCATATTTGAAAAGTGATCTTATGGAGAAGTTCAAATACTATGCAATAAAAATAGCAGCAATATGTGTAATATTATTCTTCTTACAAAACGTTTATGATATAACAGGAGAACTTGTTTTAAGATCTGATATGTTTATTTTAAAACCTTGGACATTGGTAACATCAATGTTTTTACACGGTGGTTTCGAACATTTATTTTATAACATGTTCGCTTTAGTAATGTTCGGATCATTATTAGAAAAGACAGTAGGTTCAAAGAAATTCCTAAAATTATATTTCATAACAGGTATTGCTGCAGGTTTGGGCGGAACATTATTTTACACAGCAATGCTCGGTGCATCGGGTGCTATTTACGGAGTATTAGGATGTTTAGGATTCTTAAGACCAAAAATGAAAGTGTGGGCTTATGGTGCACCAATGCCAATGATAGTTGCAGTTTTCTTATGGGCTTTAATTGACTTTATAGGATTGTTTGCACCAGGAGAAGTTGCATACGCAGCCCATTTATTTGGACTAATGGCAGGAATATCATTCGCACTTTATTGGAAAAAACAATTTAAAGAAAATACAGTAAAACAAAAGAAAGCAACACCTATTCCTGATAGAATAATGAGAAAATGGGAAGACATTTGGATGAGATAGCTGAATTAAAATTCAGCACATTGAACAATAGTTCATTATTATCACTAGTTTTCTATAATTTAATTATGGCATATGACTATTCAAACTATCCAGATAACTGGACCAAGATGCGAGAAGCCATGTTTAAAGCATATGGTGGAAAGCATTGTACAGAGGGGGTTTTCAAAAGAGTTGGGCATAAAGGTTACATACAGTTACATCATTATGTTCCATTAGCAAAAGCAAACAACAAATCAGAATACTATTTTCTAAACCAGTCATGGAATCTAATACCATGCTGTGAGAGACATCATAACAAGATGCATAATTATTCAAGAGGTACAAGAGGAAAATATAAAATAGAAAAGAAACCAAAAACAAATAAAGTCAACTATTTAACAAGATTTGGGTGGGCAGTAAAAAGACAACATTATAATAAAAAGTTCAGTAAAAATAAAAAACCTTTAACATTTTGGAAATATTGGAAAATAGGAGAAAAGGGTCTAAAAAGAAAAATGAATTCATGGCCTTCGAAATATGTCAGTGACTAGATTACAAACCCTTAAAAATATTATTTGTTTTGAAAGCATTATTCTTATTATTCTTACAACCACCACAAACAAATGCCAAACTTAGACTGTCACTAAAGTCATTGTCAACAAAACAAACACCACATCGTTCACACATAAGATTAGCAGACATGTTATCACCTATAACTTATCTTATTTTTTTTCTTACATTCTTTGCACAACTTCTGTGATACTCCTTTCCATTTTACATTCGTAAGTCTACCAACTTCTTTTACATATTTTTTACATTTGTCACAGATAGTTTGCATTATATCATCTTCTCAAATTCTTTCTCAATTGTGCGTTTTTCTTACTTTTGTCTTTGATGTGATCTCTTTCTTTAAACATAACTACTTCAAGCTTATCCAATGCTTCACCAATAGCATCTCTTAGATCCCAGTCATATGATTGACTTATGAACATTCCTTTATTTGTATTAGATCTTATTCTAATAGAATATTTACTTCTCCCTCTTACTCCAGTTTCATGTTTCTTTACATGAACAAGGAAAGATTGTGGTTCATAAACTGTTGCTATTTTCTTTATAGTATCTCTTACCATTCTGTCAGCAGTGTCAAGAATAAAACTATCTTCTTTTTCTATTCCAATTATATCATAATATACTCCTTTCTTGGACAAAGTTGACATATAAGCTTCAAGCAAATCTTTTGCAGTTACAACACCTTCAGGTATTTTACCTTTAAGTATTACAATAGTAGATGTTTTATTTTCTGTCATTAAATTTACTATTTGTGTTAAAGATGTTTTAACTCCAGTTGTTACAGGAGCCTGATTCATTATAGTTGACAATGGTATTCTCATTATTTTATCCATCTGAGCTGCAGCAGAGTACCACGATATTCTTTCATGTTTCTTTATTGATTTTAATAAATCAAATGTTGTAACAATTCCACCAAGATTACCATTATGATCTATAACAGGAAGTGCAGAAACATTTCCTTCTCTCATTACTACTCTTGCTTTTCCAATTTCAGTATCCATACTTGCTAAGATTGGAGGAGCCATTACATCTTCTGCTTTTATCTTCCTGAATTCTTTTGAGTTTATAGCAGATTTTATTATATCAGAATAAGACAAAAGTCCAACAAGTTTTTTATTATCTATTACAGGAAGGCATCTTGTACCAGTGTTGAATAGTAATCGTGCAGCATCTTCCACATTAGTGTCAGGTGTTACTTTTGGCGGATGTGAGTTCATGACCTTCTTTATTTTATCTTTTTCCGGATTAACAATAGTCTTACTAATGATATCTTTGTAACTTATCATCCCATAAAAATTATTTTTATCTAAAACAGGAACCTCATGGATTCTCTTCTTTTGCATTAAAGAAATGAACTTTTGGACATTATCATCTTTCGAAACAGACAGAACTTTTTTAGACATTATATCTTTTACTAACATTTTATTCCACCCTCCTAATATCATACACCGTTTTAAGAATATAAAGCATTATGGTTTGAAGAACCTCATTGAGTAGTAGGAAACATTGTTCTTCTTGTCCACTAATCCCCAAATCATTTTAGCTCGTATGTTATGTGCTAGCCTTGCAGCTCTAGATAATTCTGGATAAGAGAACTTGTATCCTTTAGAAACAGCAAATACCACCCATTTTGTGTGTTCTTTAGCTTCTTTTGAACCTCTTTTCAAAGGATTAGCTCCTTTTTCATATACCCTAAAGTCACATCCAAATTTGAACCCAGTTCTTGTTGGAAGTTCCCTCTTTCTCAGATCTTTATAGACAATGAATCTCAAATCAAATCTAGGATCCTGCTTATTGCAGTATGATAAGAATTTCGTCAGAGTATAATCTTCTACTGATATCTTCTTTTTCTCAAATAGCCACGCTGCTTCTACTAATGAAAGTTCAAGTCTGTCCTCATTAAATCTGCCACAATAAGTCTTCTCAAATAGTTTTTCTGCTTTTTTGTCCCAGACAATCACTCTTTTTCCATTTAATTCTCCTTTCATAAAATCAAGGCTCCTCTTTTGAAACTAGATAATATGTTATGTCAGAATCATTATCAACAACAGCCCAAACTGCTTGACTATCAGCTTTGCTGATTTTTTCAAAGTTTGCTATTTCAGCTACAGAATCTTCTGATGTAACAAAGACTGTCCATGCGATTTCTCCTTTTTTCTTTTTCGAACCTCTTTCATACACAGTAAAAGAGTCTTTGTTTACTTTTACTATCAGACCTCTTTCTCTAAGGTCAGAATAAACATAATATTTTATCATAAAGTCAGTATCTTTTACCATTGTAAGAAAATCTTTCAATGAAAGTTTTGTGTTGCCTTTGTAGATATCAATCTTCTTATCTTTAGCAAGATGAAAAGCTTCTATGAATCTAAGTATGTTCTTCCTGTCTTTTAGTTCTCCATACCAACTTCTGTCATAAAATTCAGTTTCTTCTAGTACAACTGTCTTACCATTTACTTTACCTTCGATCATTTCTTACACCAATTTTGTTCCTTTCATTGTAAGCTTCAGTTCGCAGTTATTGCAGAACTGTTTCTTTTTTTTATCTATGTCATTCACAGATCCAGATGGATACATTACACACCATCCATATCTGCAGTGCTTTAGACCTAAATAATGTCCTATACTATGTATAGCTTCCTTCTCAATCCTTTCAGCTAAAACGATTGGATTATTTTTCTGGTCATAGAATTCTGGTCTCAATCTCTTTAGAGATATCAAACATATACCTCTGTCCGGTTCTTCTATGCCGAAAATAAAGTTCATGGCTTTATAATATAAATCTTCTTCTGTTAGAATTAGCGTTGGTATAGCAGTGTCTATGAATTTGACACTAGGATCATCCTTTATTTTATCTAAGATAAATTCAGCATCATGCTGTTTTCTCCATCGATTCATAGACCCCTCAGGCAAAGGTACTCCTGTAAAATGCTTACATTTAGCCCCAAAAGTTTCCCTTAGAGCCAAACACACCGAATCTAGCACCTTTTCGTGAACTATACCCAAAGGTACTACACGAACAAACATGATAAAACTTAGATTTCAAAGCGTAAAAATGTGTCTATTTTCAAAAATCTAGTCGAAAACAGATATTTATTCTTTTCCACCCATATCTCAGTGATGGGGATATTTCAAGAGTATTTAGAACATGATTCAAATGTATTTGAAGATAAGAAAATGCTTCAGATTTCTTACGTTCCTACAAATGGAGATATTGAAAGAATAAGAGGGAAAGGTCTAGAATATGAATTTAATACTCCATTACCATACAGAGATGCTGAAATAAACAATATAGCAAATGCATTAGGTCCTGCTTTCCGTGGGGATGGACCAGACAACATACTTTTATTCGGTTTACCAGGAACAGGAAAAACTGCTACTATAAGACATCTTGGAAGAGAGATTGAAGTAGCTAGCAGAGAATCTGAATACGATGTAAATTATCTCATGTTAAATTGCGCAACAGTTAATACAGAATACGGAGTTCTTTCAAACATAGGGAATAGTTTTTCAGAAAATTCAATACCATTTACAGGATGGCCAATGCAAAAAGTATATGAGACTACAGTAGAATTGTTGGATGAAAAACCACAAACAACAATACTTGTTCTTGATGAGATTGACAAACTTCTCTACAAAGATGTCGAAAAAGGCAATAGTATATTATATCAAATCATGGAAATGAATACCGCATTTGAAAAAGATTCTCATATCAGTTTGATAGGAATATCAAATGATACTGGAATAACAAGTGTCTTTGATCCAAGAGTAGAAAGTAGATTCGGTGGAGAAAAAATAACTTTCAAAAATTATGATGCCAATCAACTTAGAGGAATATTAGGAAGCAGAACACCTCTGGCATTCAAAGATGGAACTTTAGAAGAATCAGTTGTGCCACTTTGTTCAGCTCTAGCAACACAAAGAGGTGGTGATGCCAGATATGCATTAAATCTTTTACGTGTATCCGGCGAACTAGTAGAACGAGAAGGCACTCGAAGAGTCACAGATAAACACGTTCGTAGTGCAAATGAAAAAATAAATAGAGATGTGATTAAAGATGCAATCAGAGGCTTACCAATACAAACAGGATATGCTTTAGTGTCAGTATATGATACATTGAAATCAGGAACCACAGACACAGGAAAAGCTTATCATACATATGAATCATTGGTTGAAAAGAAAGCATGCAATCAATTAACACAACGAAGATTTACCGATTTAGTAAATAAAGATCTTAAGGAATTAGGTATTGTAAACACAAGACCAATTTCTAAAGGAAGATATGGACGAACAAGTATAATCAGTATAGATAATGAAACTTCAGAGATTGTTAAAAAGATGAGAGAAGAAATAGAAAGTCGTTAGCATAAATTTTTTAAGTTATAATTTCCAGATTCTTTTTCAGGGAACATAAAGATAGAATTTATTTTTAGACTTCCATTCACTCTTTCTATTTTACAGCCATTATGTAAACTCTGTTTATCAAGTTCCATCAAGACATTGACAAATTCAGTATATTTTGAACAGCCACTCATATCTGAATATCTTCTATAAACTTCATTCATTTCAATTTTTCCTGTATTGTTACGTATAGAACAATTGGTTGCATCAAGGACCAATTTATAATTTTCTGGTAAAGAATCTATCATTTCTTCTCTATGGGATCGTAATTTTAATTCAGTTGCTTCTTTCAAATGTTCCAATGTTGCATTTGGTGATTTGCTTCTTTCAGCTATATTTCCTGTTGACCTCAGTAAATGCATGCCTGTAGAAATATTAGAGTTAAATCTTCCTTCAGTGATATCAGCACAACTCTGAATAACTCTCGGATCCAAAACACCAGGTTGGAAAGATTTGTCTGCTTTGTTATTTAGTATACCGATAATTTCTCCATTTTTGTAAGATTCAAAATGCAGTTCATTTTTAAAATTATAATCAATATGTTTTACAGATACTCCAAATATTTTAGGATTATCTAAAGATTTTTTCACAACACCAAATATGTTATCTAGATCATCAGCTTCTTTAGAATGCATATCCAACTGATCAATGAAAACAACATGTTGTATGTCTCCACCATAATCTTCGATATTTTTCTTAGATAAATATCCTGGCAATTCTTCAGGACCAGAACTTAAAAATGGCACATAATAGATGTATATTTTTTTATCTCCGTCATGTGAATATACGCTGTTTCCGTCAAAGAATTTACCACCCTGATATCTAACGACACTTTTAGCAACTTCTCTGGATATTACAGATTTCCCACAACCAGAAGATCCATATATGAGGTTCGTTTCGTTATCTCCAAACATAATCTCATCATATATTCCTTGTTGCTCTCTTTCCCTATATAGAACATCAACATCTATAGTTGAAGGACTCAGTACTCTGATACCATTATTCGGATTCCCACTATTCTGGAACAATGACTGGAAATCAGTCAATTTGAAAAGTCTAGACATACACCTATTAAAACATAAAATCATTTAAAACCTTGGTTTTGAGGAGAAATGGTGGGACGAGCGTGATTCGAACACGCGACAACTACCTCTTCAGGGTAGCGCTCTACCGGTCTGAGCTACCGTCCCATTGTTTTATGATTCATTTTCAACCTTTAAATTGGTTTCATTTCGAACCTATAGACTATGAAATTACCAGATAACTCCTCATTAAGCTCTCTAGTAATAGTCTTTATCATAGGTGTATGTTCTTCACACAGCTTAATCTCAGCTAATTCCTTCTCAGTTTTCAATCTCAGATTGACTTCTTTAACCACAATTTTATGAGTAGCTTCATTATTACACTCAGTAGAAAAACATGTTCCATTTTCTTTTCTGAAATTGAACTTTTTGAGCAAGTGTTCTATTGGATTCATATAATCACCAGAAATCTTAATCTAACCATTCTTTCTTTCGTATCTTTTCCGGCAAATACTTCTCAGCCATAAATGATATTCCATTAGAAGTTAAAGCTGCTAATTCGACCTTACCACCAATGTTTTCCCATTTTTTAAATTCTTCTTGCCATCTTTTATCTTGGAACCAGTCATACCTTTTCAATTGCTTTAATCTATTCTTATCAACATCTTTGAACTTGATGATATGTCTCTTTAACCCATACTTAGAAACGTCATCTGCAGTAAGACCTACCATCTTAGCATTAGTTATTGTAAGTGATTCGCTCATATGAGCCAATGAAATAGAACCATACTTTAATACAGAATAAATGTAAACTCCCCAAGGATCACCATCTACTAAAACATAAACTGGTAATTTAAATTCACTGGATAATCTTTTCAGCAATCTTCTTACTCCTCTTGTAGCTTGTCCTTGAGATGCCATTATAATACAGTCTTGTTTTTCCCAGAATCTATGTTCATGCAAAGACTCCCACTCTGCAGCTTTTTCCATGTATAAAATAAATTTAGCATCAACTTTTTTGAATTTAATATCTTCAACATTAGAAGGAATACTCCACCCACCTGACCCAAGTTTACTCCAGTCGATTGTATCTCCTCTATCTTCAATAACAACCCTACCAGCAACTGATCCATTCTTGTTAGCATTAATGTGTAACTTCTCTCTTGGTGATTCTAATAATAATTCTAAATCTTCTATTGCCTTATTAGATTCTTCTTGCTCATCAACAATATTGATGTCAGTATTAGGTATTGTTCTTTTCATTCTATAGAAGACTTGTCTTAAACTCAAGTGCTTATCAATCTCAATAAGTTCTTTAGCAGTTGTTGC
>JAAOXY010000026.1 GCA_018221065.1 Candidatus Aenigmatarchaeota archaeon
CAAGATCTTTTATCTTTACTAATTTTTGACTTCCTGTTTTCATATTCCTTAAGTTAACAGATTTCTTTTTCAATTCTTTTTCACCCAAAATAGCAACAAAAGGGAACTTCAAAGAATTTGCATATTGTAATTGTTTGGACAATGATCTATTCATAATATCATATTCAGATGTTATTCCTTTTGATCGCAAAGTATTACATATTCCCATTACTTGATCTCTTACAGTATCATTAACAGCAACTAAGAACACGCCATCATTACTGATATTATCAAACATTCCTTTTCTTGTCATTACGGAAATAACTCTATCAATCCCAAAGGATATTCCAACAGCTGGAAGATCGGGACCACCCATTGTTTCTATTAATTTATCATACCTTCCGCCACCGCCACAACTAACATCTGCGCCAAGTGATATCTCAAATACAGCACCTGTATAATATTCTAATCCACGAACAAGAGAAAGATCTATTTTAAGATATTTGTCAATGCCGACATTCTTTGCACATCTTAATATTGATCGCAATGATCTGATATCTTTATACTCAGAAAGTTTTTTCAACATCTGTGCATTTGTTCCTTTTATTGAAAGCATCTTGACTATCTTCTTTGAATCTATTTCCTTTTCAGCCAATTCCTTTTTCACACCATCAAGACCTATCTTATCAAGTTTGTCAATAATCCTAAAAGCATCTTTCATTTGCTTCATAGGTATTCCAAAAGAAAATAATATTTCTTCTGTCAACCTTCTGTCATTTATTCTTATTGTAAATTTTTTGAATCCAAGTTCTTTCAAACATTCAACAGCAACATTAAGACATTCATTATCAGCCATCTCAATATCTGAACCAATTATGTCTGCATCTGCCTGCCAAAATTCTCTCCATCTCAAAGCTTGTGGTTTATCATATCTCCAAACTTTGCCAATTTGATATCTTTTGAAAGGCTTAGGAATATCAATATTATTAGATATTACTCTTGCTAAAGAAGCAGTAAACTCAAATCTCAATGCCAATTCTCTTTTGGATTTATCTTTGAAATAGTATATCTCATCTTTTACAGCTTCTCCAACTCCACCTTTAGCTGCAAATAATCCAAAGCTTTCAAAAGCAGGAGTATCCAATGGTCTAAAACCATATTTTTGATAGACTTTTCTAATAATGTCTGTAACAATCTGATATTTTCTTGCTTCCTGTGGTAGCAAGTCTCTTGTGCCTTTCGGAGTTTGGAATTTCATAACTAACACTTACCATCTTTTCTTATTAAACTTTATGTAATACCATGTTCTGTCCATCTTTATAGGATATTTACCAAATCAAAAATTTTCTACCATATCATCCATTGCCTTGTACAATTTTCTTGATCCATCTTTATCTCCTTCTTCAAATTTTTTACCAGCTTTACCCTGAAGCATCGAATAATTCATTCCCAATCCTGCAAGACCTCTATCTGAATCTGTATTATATACGATTGTCAAAAACTTGCATCCATTGCATTTCTCTTTATCATCAATGATTTTACATTTATAGACTTTCTTATTATCCAATTCGCCCAAATATTCAAAATTCTCTTCATTTTTTACTTCTTTACCAATGGGGATAGCCTCCACATCCGCACCATCTTATAGAAGTCTCTTTAAGATTACTCACTTTCATCACCTCGTTTTTCAATATATTTACCTCTAAACTCGAGAATAACATTAGAATTGAATTTAAGATTAAACCTATTTCTGATAGATGCAGGTATGACTATACGTCCTCTATCATCCAAAGAAGCAATAAAATTAAGGCTGAACAAATCTTCCTTCTTTTTGCCTGTGAAGTCGTTCACCCATATGTTTCACCTAATAGTAATTAGAAAAAAATACATTTAAAGCTATGTGGGAAATTGCACTTTCGCTAGCTAATCTTAGCTATATCGCCTAATGTCATTCCACCTTTTTCAACTTTAATCTTATAGTCATTTCCAGCAGATATTCCCATAAGACTGATATTGAAGAATTTCTCAATTTTCTTTATCACAACTAATGGTGGTTCCCATCCATCTTCAATTCTCTTAACAATAGTATGTTTTTCCTGTATCTTAGCAGATAATTGTTCTTGTGTCAAATTTCTCTTCTCTCTATTCTTTCTAATTATAGAACCAAAATCTTCCTTTAAGGAGTAATCCATACCTCTAGGAGCAGTATACATAGGCTTGGGTCTTCTAGCTATCTCAACTCTAGCAACCTCTTCTCCAGATCGCACACATCTATCACACACATTAAGAATAGTGCCTTCTATCTTAGCTCTTCTTCTTGCATTAGATGCTCCACAAACCTCACAATTCATAAGAATCCCCTTAATACAATTAATATTGCCAATATTTATTTAAACCTGCATTCTAATATCTCATGATTGGTGAATGATATGATGGACCATAAAGCTATAGAAGAACAAGTAGAAAAACGCTGGAAAAAGCAAGAAAAGCAGATAAAGGACAGCATAAGCTATGATCCTAAGAAAAAGCTATTTTCATTCTTAGAAGGTCCACCAACAGCAAATGCACCTCCAGCATTACATCATTTAGAAGCAAGATTTATGAAAGATCTTGTTTGTCGATACAAATACATGAAAGGCTTTACAGTACCAAGAAAGGGTGGATGGGATTGTCATGGTCTACCAGTAGAAGTTCAGGTTGAAAAGAAACTCGGTTTGAAATCAAAGAAAGATGTTGTAAAATACGGAGTAGCAGAATTCAATAAAAAATGTAGAGAAGATGTTTTTTCTTTTATTGAAGATTGGGACAAATTCACAAAAAAAATGGCACATTGGATAGACTTAGAAGATCCATACATTACAATGACCACAAATTACATGGAAAGTGTATGGTGGAGTTTAAAAGAACTTTATGATAAAAAATTACTTTATCAGGGTCACAAAGTTGTCCCATATTGTTACAGATGCGGAACAGCTCTAAGTTCCCACGAAGTTGCTCAAGGTTATTCAGAAGTTAATGATAAAACAATAACTGTAATGTTCAAAATAAAAAATCAAGACAGATACTTGCTAGCATGGACTACAACACCATGGACAACACCAGCTAACCTTGCTTTAGCAGTAAACCCAAAATTAAATTATGTTGTAATAAAACAAGATAATAAAGAATACATAATTGCTGAATCTCAAGTTAACAATTTCTTTGAAAGTCCTGTATTAGTGGATGCAATATCAGGAAAAGATCTTATCGGTTTAGAATATGAACCATTATTTGATTATTTTGTAGGAAAATTGGACAAACCTGCTTGGAAAGTTGTTGCTGGTAAATTCGTATCAGATAGTGAAGGAACAGGAATAGTTCATATGGCTCCAGCATTTGGTGAAGATGATTATGAAACAATAAAAGAAAATGATATGGCATTTGTCCAACCTGTTGATGCTGATGGTAACTTTACAAACGACATAACAGAACTTTGGGGTAAAAATGTTCTCGAATCAAACGATGACATAATAAAAATGTTAAAAGAAAAAGGTCTGCTATTCAAAGAAAAAAACCACCTTCATGATTATCCTTTCTGTTGGAGATGTAAAACACCTTTAATATATTATGCAATGGATTCCTGGTTTGTCAGAGTAAGTGAACACAGAGACAAACTAGTAAAATTAAATGAAAAAGTAAACTGGTTCCCTTCAAACATCAAACAAGGAAGATTTGGAAACTGGATAGCAGAAGCAAAAGACTGGGCTCTAAGTAGATCCAAATTCTGGGGAACACCATTACCAATCTGGCAATGTGAATGTGGTGAAGAAGAAGCTATTGGTAGCATCAAAGAATTAAGAGAAAGATCTACTAAAAAACTTGAAAAAGATTTAGATCTTCACAAACCTTATGTTGATAAAATAAAATTAAAGTGTAAAAAATGTGGAAAAGAAATGACAAGAATAACAGAGGTCATAGATACATGGTATGATTCTGGTTCAGCACCATTTGCACAATTACACTATCCATTTGAAAACAAAGATTTGTTCGAAAAACAATTCCCTTATGATTTCATAGCAGAAGCTGTAGACCAAACAAGAGGTTGGTTCTACACATTACATGTTCTTGGAGCATTACTCTTTAACAAAACAGCTTACAAAAATGTTGTTTGTATGGGTCACCTATTGGATGACAAAGGAAATAAAATGAGTAAATCAAAAGGAAATATAATCAATCCTTGGGAAATGTTTGACAAGTATGGTGTTGACGCTACAAGACTAATAATGTGTGTCACTGCTCCAGGAAATCCAAAAAGAATAGGGCATAAAACAGTAGAAGAAAATGTACGTCCATTCATGACAATACTTTGGAACTCCTACAAATATTATGATCAATTTTCTAATAGAACAGAAGAAAAGAAACCTAAAGAACTAAACATAGAAGATAAATGGATATTATCAAGAACAAACACATTAGTAAATAAAATTGAAGAAAATATAGAAAAACATGAGTATCACATCTGTTATTCAGAACTACAGAAATTTGTAATAGATGATCTTTCTAGATGGTACATAAAAATAATAAGAGAAAGAGCAGCTGCAAACGATCCTTCATTAGCATACATATTGAAAAAGGTTTTCACATCATTAAGTAAAGTAATGGCACCATTCGCACCTTACATATCAGATTATATTTACAACAATGTTACAGAAGATGAAACAAGTGTACATTTAACAGACTGGCCAAAATACTCTGAAAAAGATTCACACAATAAACTAGAAAAAGATATGCAGAACATAATGAACATTGTTGAAGCTTCTAATGCATACAGATTAGAAAATAGTATAAAATTAAAATACCCATTATCAAAAGTCATAATAACATGCGATAAAAACATAGCAGATTCTGCAAAGAGATTAAAAGAGACATTGCTAAAGATGGCAAATGTGAAAGATTATGAAATAAGCAAAGAAGAAATAGAATGGGAAGCAAAGGTCAACTTCAAAGTAGCTGGAAAGAAGTTCAGTAAAGATATCAAAACCATAGCAAAATTAGTTTCTGAAAATGATCCTAATGAATTAAAGAACAAGATAGATTCCAAAGGACAAGTAATCATAGACAAATTTACTTTAGATAAAAAGGATTTGATATTCAAACAAAAAACATTAGAAGGTGAAAAAGATTTTAACGGCGGAAAACTTTACTTAGACACAAAAATAACTCCAGAACTAAAGAACGAATGGTTTGTAAGAGAGTTCATGCGTGCAATACAAGATGCAAGAAAGAAATTAGAACTAACAGTAGATAAGAAAATAACAGTTTATATTCCTGAACAAGAATCGATAAAAAACTTTAAAGATTTAATAACTCAAACTACTGGTTGTGAATTAGTGTTCAGTGAACCGAACGGAGACAAATTCGAATTTGAATTCGAAAATGAAAAATATTATTTTGGTGTTGAATTATGAAGAGATTGATTGAATTAGCAAATAAGATAAAAGATGAAAAACTAAGAAAACAAACAATTGAGATTTTAAAAAATCCAAAGATAAGCAACAAATCTATGAAATATCCTGCAGCTGATTATAGTAAAACTCCTGCATGGCCAGTAGGAGCACATCATGATTATGAAGGTGGTCTTATTGATCACACATGCAGTGTTACAAAGAATGCAATTGACATAGCAAATAATCTAAAGAAAACTTACAAAGCAAAAATAAACTTAGACCATTTAATTGCTGGTGCATTGTTACACGACATAATGAAAATATTTTTAATGAAAAAGAAGGGAAAAACTTGGGATTTCACAGGTTGTATCTTAGATCATGCTGACTTTTCAGGTTGCGAACTTTACGCAAGAGACTTTCCTGAAGAAGTTGTACACATTGTAATCGCTCACGGTGGCGAAATGGGTTACACTGCAGCAACTCCAAGAACAATAGAAGCTACATTAGTTTCACATTGTGACATGATAGATTCATCAATGGAATCTATGATTAATGAAAAATCAGAACTTGATCAATTAAAAATGATGTTCATGATGCCAGAAGAAGCAAGTGATTAAATGAAATATGATAAAGCTGTTGATTTTCTAAGAAAGATTGATGGAAATGTAGGAATATTCTTTCACGATGATACAGACGGTGCATGCAGTGCAGCATTGATTAATTCTCTATTAAAACAAAGAGGTGTTAGAACAACTCTTGCTACTGGACCAATCGACAAAGAAAGTTTCAAATCTTTCAAGTGGATTAAAGTAGATTACATTGTATTTACAGATCTCGCAATAGATCAATATCCAGATTGGTTAGAAATGTTTGACAAAGAAAAAATTATTATCATAGATCATCATCCTATTCACAACGACCTTAACAAAATGGGTTATCTTTATGTTAATTCTAGATTAACAGAACCAGATAAGTATATTTCTGCTTCACAAATTTGTTTAGATATTTGTAAAAAGGCTGGTCTTGAAGGAAAAGAATGGATAGGAAAAGTCGGTGCAGTTGGTGATAGAGCACTAGAAGGAACACCAGAAGAAGAAAAAGTTGCAGAAATAATAAGTGCAAACAAATCTATTCGTGGACCAGATAGTTTAATAAAAATTGCAAAGTTTATGACAACCGCAAATAGTATGGATGATATTATGTACACAACTGAATACCAAAAACCTCTAGAATTGATGGAAGGAGAACTTGAAAGACAAATAACAAACTTTGAAAGAAATGAAATTGAAGATATCAACTTCTTTGAGTTCAGAGGAAACTACAGCATACTTTCTGTATTAAGTAGCTCATTATTTGACAAATATCCTAACAAGACCATTATAGTTTATAGAATAAACGAAGGTTACATCAAAATAAGTGGAAGAAGTCCTAATCATGATCTCGGAACTATTTTTGCAAAAGCAACAGAAGGTATTGGTAACGGTGGGGGACATCCTAAAGCTGCTGGTGCTAAGATTAAAGAAAAAGATTTTGAAAAGTTCAAAAAAAGAGTTATGGAACTAATCAGAAAGTAAATAATCTGGGAATACTTTATCAACGGCTTTCTCAAAAATATGTAATCTACTTTCTGTAGATGATAATTTTCCAAGTGCTACCGTAATTATAGATTTTCTAAATTCTTCTGTTACTTCTTCATTTGACAAAACCGAACCATTGGATATAACAGAACCTCTGGAATAGATTACATCTGTACCACGAATATCTTTTAATTCGCCAAGAAATTCTTTATACGTACCAAGCTTTTTAGTTAGATAAAGGACAAAAGCATTTCTAACTTCATCTACTGTTTTACAGCTTAGATTATTTTGATATCCATATTCTTTCTTTTCATCTTCAGTTGCTGGTATAAGTGCAAAACTGACATCATTAACTTTAATTGATATATCAGAATCTTGAACATACCTACCAAGAGAACAAGAATCACAATCATTATTGCAAATACTCATGCCATATACTGCATTCAATCCTCTCCACGGATCTACAAGTACAGTATTTAATTGTGGTATTTCTCCACCCATTTGTGTTGCAAATCTTTGAGCTTGAAAATATCTTTCTGTCATAAGAACAATAGTAAAGAAAAACTTAAATAACTATTTCTTCGCAACAATAAAACCATGTTTAGCTTCAAATGGATCAAGCATATTCCAGTCTATAATACTAAGCAAACCATCTGTTACTTTTTCCATTTCTTCTCTAACAACTTCCTTAGGCTGTTTAGTAATATCGATGCTCTGTGTTTTTACTGTTAACATTAAATAACCACAATCTTTCAAAAACTTATTACAGTTTCTAATCGCAACTTCGGTTTGTTGTGGATCAGCAATATCAACATAAACAATATCAACTTCTTCAATCCAATCATACAACTCTGGCTTCCTTGCGTCAGCAAGTATTGGAACTATGTTTTTCAACTTCTCTGATAATGGTAACAACTCTTGAAATGGTCTATCAGAAAATTCAATAGCATACATCACACCCTCTGGTCCTATGATATTACTCAAATGAGATGGTGTGTATCCATGAGCTGCACCAAGATAAAGTATTTTTGATCCCTTTTCTATTGGAAAATATTTTATTCCTTTCATTATAGCTGCTGCAGCTTTACTTCTGTTTGGATCCCATGGTCTAAACTCTTTACTCTTTCTTTTAAACAACTGTTCACCAAAAGGAGCAAAACTAGGAATATGATTTAAAGTATGTAATCTACCATTAATTAAAAATACTCCAGGAAATTTTTCAGTTATATCCATAATAGGATATTTATGCTTTTGTATTTAAATATAGAACATGAGCAAACCAGACAAAGAAGAATTTGAAGTGACAAACGAAGCAAAATTCATTGCTTCCAGTTTAAGATCATATCCAATTTGGACAGACGGATATGTAGACAGTAGTTCCTATACTTGGGATAGCATTACAAAAAATATTAACGAAGCAGAACGACATAACCTTCAAATTGCATGCATTGATATTCAGAATTATTTGAACTCACAATATTCAAAAGAAATAATTGAAAGACTAAATCTTAGAAACGAAAACATAGGAAATTATATAACATCACTTGAAAAAATATCAGAAATATTAAAAAATTAATTTGATTCTTTTATTTTCTTTAACTTCTCTTGATACTCTCTAACAAGTTGTTCAGATAAATCTTGTTTACTGTAGAAATCAGCTCTTGCTGCAATTGTTAATTTACTAGCCATCAGTCTTGCTATTCTTCCCTGTAATTGTTTTTTACCCATACTGATGTCAGGATGTGTAAATATGATTCCAAACTTTGGTGGTTTTGTTATGCTCTTGTCTTTCAAAAACTTAAACAATGATTTTTCTGCTCCAAGTAATTGTATTGTTGATGAAGACATCTTTGCCATTCTCTCAAGAGAACCTGCATTTGATAATAATCTTGCTGCTAAAACATTTCCTAGTAATGCAGCTATGTTAGGTATTTCTTCCGGAACTACTTTGTTAAGATATCTCTCTGTATCATTTCTCAAAACATACATGTTATGAAGTTCTTTAGCATAGGTTTGTATCATCTCTGCATCTTCATCACCTATTTCCATACCCATACTCTTTTCAAATTCTTCAAAATTTTCTCTTCTTCCATATTTGGCAACTTTCTTCACAAATCTCTCATGATCAACTATTCTAAGTTCAGGATAATGCATTCCAAACCATTCTCTCAATCTCTCTGTAAGCATATTCAATATTTTATCCAAATCACCAATCAGAGAAACAGCTTGAATTATCAACTTGTCTCTTTTTTCTAATTTAGAAATTTTAGTCTTTGTTCTTGATATCGATATACCAGATAAAAGTTTATTCAGCTCAGCCTGATCTCTCACAAATTCAAGATCAATAGCCAATTTTCTGAAATTTTCTTTAAGATAAACAGAAGCATCATTTGGTTGCTCAGTCACAATATCATTTTTACCTTTTTTCTTCAATCTCATAATAAGCTTCTTCAATTCAGGTATTTCCTTCTCAGCCTCAAAATCTGCCATCCTCTTAGCTATAACTTCAGAGTCTTTAGAAAATAGCTCATAAGCTATCATTTTGCCATCTTCAACGGCAAATAATCCGATTACACAAGCAGATACGTATATTGTCATGTCAACCACAAAGTATTTATGTGTGTACATAGGAATAAAAAGGTATTGGTGACCGTTATGGGAAGAATAAGAACACGATGGGTAAAGACAGTAGCAGGAGACTTACTTGATAAGTTCCCTGAAAAGTTTGGTAATGATTTTGATAAAAATAAAGAGGCTCTAAGAGCTATGGATCTTATAGAAGACAAGTCTGTTAGAAATAAAGTAGCTGGCTATATGGTAACTATAGCTAACAAGACAAAATTTTAAAGTAAATTCCAACTATCAACATATTTGGTTCCTACAACTCTATTTACATTTTTCATTACAGTCTTAGCTTCAGCTTGACTAGAAACATCAGCTGTAACATTAACAGTACTATTATGATAATCAGGGTTAACTGATTGAACACCATCAATATCTAACAAAGTATCTTGTACGTAAGTTGGTCTAGCATTTGCTTCTAAAGGAACTTCAATTTTTACTCTAATATCCATTATATATCACCTAAGAACTAGTTGTCTAAAAAGCTTTATAAATAGCATACAATTCACTCGAAAAGGTGAATAAAAAGTTAAATGGTGCGGGGGGAGAGATTCGAACTCTCGAACTCACTAAGAGACAGGATTTCTTTATCATCTCCGAAGATCAAACCTCAAGACAATTCTTGAGTCCTGCGCCTTTGACCTGGCTGGGCGACCCCCGCATAAAACAGAGGTAGGTTTAATAGAATTTAAAACTAACGAAAAAAGAAATAGAATAAAATGGGAGGAAAATCCTCCTATAAAATTAACAACTAGTTGTATCGAATCTCATCGGATCACAAGAACATTTGTATGTTCTTTCTGGCCCTTCTCCAGAAACATATATACAATTTCCTGTATCACATTCTCCGCCATGTTGACATACTTCTCCAACTGCATTCAAAGTTCCTTGTGTAACATCAATATCTGGAACAAAAAATCCTGCAAACCACATTCCTATACCCATGAAAAATGCTTTAATCTGAGATCCTAAAGTAAGTCCCTCATATCTTATGTCACTTCCCCAAGCATCAAGAAATGCTCTAGCTGGATTTGGTGAGTTGTTTATGCTCTCAAGTGTAGCCATGTTAACATAGACTGCCATTGTAGCTGTCTTACCATCAACAAACCATTGATCATGATTTCCATCTACATCAGAATCAGTCCAATCTTCAAATTCAGTAATAACACCAATAACAGTTATTGCTGCGTACTCTTCTGTAGTACCATCTATTATATACAAATGAAGATTCTCATCACCTAGAAATCCTCTAGCTGAATCTGGTAAACTAGCAAGTTGTGTATTGTACATATCAACTGCTTCAGAAGCTGTGCTTTGAGCTAATCCTATCGAAACAACAAAACAGAGTCCTAAAACTATTCCTAATAAAATTTGTTTTTTCATAAAGATATTGAGAATTAGTATCATATAAAATTAAGAAAATGGGAGGAAAATCCTCCTATAAATCATAAGGTCTACAAGTTGCTCTCTTGTTTGACTTTGCTCTTTCTGCTGCTTCATTTACAATTTCTCCAACTCTCTTATCTAATGCTGCAACAAAATCTCCAGAAAATCTCATTCCTTTTGGAGCCGCTTTTTTAACTGCGTTTTTAACTACTAATGCCATGTTATCACCTCGTTTTAAAGATAGTACAACCTTAGACTATAAAAAGCTTTCGTATATTACGTCTAACAGCCAATTAAAGCATGTTTTTAAAAATGCTCATTTTTATGGAATTTAAATGTCTTTCTGTTCTATTTCTATTATGCCTATAGAAGAAATGCTCGCAGTTGGAGAACAAGCGATTGGAGGATTCGGAATATGGACAAAATCAGGTATATACAAACTTGATATTGATGATCCTTTAATACCGCTAATGAAAAAAGGGAGATATTTAGATGTAGTTCCAAAAAGCATAGAAACATCTGAACTGACTATATACGATAAAGACAAGAAAAAAGAACTCGGTCATGGAATAAGTAGAACTGGTTTGCGTACAAAGAGATTAACATATTTAGAACCACAAAATATTGAAGATCATATGAAGATACTTAATTTACCTGTAGTAATTGAAACAAAAAGAGGTACGGAAAGACATTTCTTCCTTGTTAAAGATGTTACAAGTTTCAATGACACCATCAAAACACCTTTACCAAATTATAATGATATAGCACATGCTCTTATAGCAAATGATAAAGAAGAGATTTCTTTCGAAGACCTGCAAAAAGGAAGAGTTTTACCCGCAATGATTGGAAATAGCACAAAAGATGATGTTGGTTACACATATTACAGATTTGAAGCTACTGCTGAAAATTAAAAATATAGTTATTCTACAACAGAAAAGTTTTTATACCTGCTATGTGCATAAAATATCAGGTTGAAAAAAATTGGCTGAAAAATATTGTTCAAGTTGTATCCATACAGTCGGTGGAGAATGTATTTTAGACGAAAAAATGACTTTTTCTTGTAAAAATAATGATTTAATGTTCTGGTTCCCAGATCTAAGAAACAAAGAAAAAATTAGAACCATAACTGAAACCATAAAAGATTCTTTCAGAATTTCAGAACTAGAAGCACCTGTAACACATCCAAAAAGAAAGATTATTGATGATCTAGAATTATTTTTAAGACCAAAATCTAAAAAAGAATGTAAGTCTTGTGGAAAATATCATCACTATTAAATCTTTAGATATTTACGACCTTCTTCTTCTGCATCATATATCATATTCAATAACTCTTCTCTAGATAATTCTGAAAATTCTTCCAACGCTCCAATAAAATTACTCACAACTTCTTTTTGCATCATCTTGTGTGTATCTCGTACACCTGAATATAGAAATTCATGTTTATTTGAAGCAAGGCATCTAAAAACATAATCTTCATGACTAGATTTACCTGACTCAATCATCTGAGCATATAATACAAGTTCTACATCACAATACGGACACACTGTAGGCATAGCATTAATTGAATGATAAAGTATAAGTTGGTGCTCCTAGGGAAATCTAGCATATAAAGGGTCAACAGTATTATTGCTCATTTTTCTAAGTTTTGTGAAACACCATTCAAATTTCAATAGCTAGAATACAAAAAAAACGCATTTTAGATATACTTCTTTTTTGAAAACGATAAAATTGAGCTATTTCTTTGTTTTTCTTTTCTTAGTCTTTCTCCATTCGTTCGATATCTTAAAAGCGTAAGCGAACAAAAGCATTCCGGCTACAAGAAAAACAAATTCAAATAAGCTTCGTTCTATCATAAGAATAATTTGAAATTTATCGTATTTATGCGTTTTGGGTTAGGTCTTACCAAAACCGGCAGGACTAAACCTAGAAGCTTTAAGGTGCCTCAACCTCTACGGTTGAGGGCTTCTATATTGTTGTGCTCATTTTTTTAGTTGACCTCTGTTTTGAAGTCAAATGACAGCTGTTACACAACCTTCTTGTTGGTCGGGCAACAAGGCAAATTATATTGGGCTAGAGTACATTTAATGCTTCTTTTTTACTTCTGGTAGTAACAATTTACTTCAATGTACCTCTGATAGTAGTATAGGTTATGTTATCCCAGAATGAATTGGTGCTCCTAGGGGGATTTGAACCCCCGTCACAGGCTATCTTCTTTCATAGCTATTACGCTCAAACCTTTCGATCTGAAACCGAAAGGCCTGGATCCTTGACCGGACTAGACGATAGGAGCTTATTTTTTCTTCTTCGCTAATTTATTTCTCAATCTCTTATGTGGTTCTAATTCATCAGGAATTATATTAACATTCTTTATCTTTATTAAAGCAAATGCTGTAAAAACAGCTGCTACTGTAACTGCAAATGCAATTCCATATGCATATATCAAACCTTCTTGTGCAGGAAAAAATACATCAATTGTTCTTTGAATTGCATCTCTCCATATTAAAGCAACGACAAACCCCATTGATGAAAGCATCAAAGTTATCATTGCGCCCTTTATACTCAATTGTTCTGCATGTTCTTCAAATCCCATAGAACAGTTAAGAGATTAAAAGGTATTTAATGTTTTCGCTTTGAGCCCTATTTATCTTTTTCTATCGAATTTTACTTATGAAAGAAACACATGCAGTTCTTGCAGACGTAGAAAAGATGATAAAATCTGCAATAATCTACGAAGGACTTTACAATGAACAACATAACCTAGATAGTAGTAATGAAAATTATAATGCACAATTAGAAGAACATAAGAAGAAAATGGAACCATGGGGAAAAGAACTTGGTTTAGAAGAAGATGGTTGGTCAGATTTATATAAAGAAATAGACATGGGTAAAGTAGCTATTGACGCATTAAATCTTGTTGTTAATGATTACAAAGAATCTGGAATGTCTCTAGAGCAATATGCAAGAGGTTTGAGAAAAATATATCTAACTCCAGAAAATCAAAACTACATCTACATCACACCATTAAAAATACAGAAAAGGAGAGGATTGATAGAAAATAATGGAATAGAAAACTGGCATTCTCCGATAGAAGTTGAAATAACATCAAAAGAAAAAATAGGGTTTTCAACAATTGGGAAAAAATCTGACATTGAAAAAATGTTAGAAAATAATGAAATAGAAGAAAAAAATGTAGAACTTTTAGGATTGACATTTCCTTGGTGGGGAGTATACAAAGATGATGAACCCGTAACAGATATGCTGTTTAGATGTGTTGATTTTCTTAAAGAAAGAACTGATGATTCTAATAAAATAAGAAGAATGAACGAAAATGATGATCTCAATACATCACTACTTTTTACAAACGGAGAGGAATCCTGTGAAGAAGATGAAATATACATGATTAATGATAGATTTTACAGAACAGAGTTATCAAATAAAAATATGAAAGGAATTTTTTGTTTTGTAGAAAAACCCGAATTTGATAATATGTGCAATTTCTACGGATTTCCCTTAAAAGAAGAATATACATTAGGAGAACGATGTTTTGACGAAGATGTTTTGAATAAACTTGCAGAAATGGAATTGGGAAGATGTTATACAAAAGAAGAATTTTTAAAAGAGGCACAATTCATAAGCTCAATTTATAATGAATTTGGTGAAATTGAAACTAGAAGATCATTTGCCAGATTAGCAAGCATGGGTATGTTAGGAGCAGGATTAGATTTGTTAAGAAAAACTCCCAACATCAACTATCAAAAAAGATTGAACGAGATAATGCAAAATGGTGATATGAAACCACTACTAGAATTGTTCAGAGAAAATTATCTCGTCTTTGGTACTGCACCAGAAGACGGTTTCTAAAAAAAGATTTAAAGAAGGGCCGAAGCCCCATAAATTCTATCCTTGAACTGCTGCAACTCTAATTGTTGCACTACAAGTCTGACTACCAA